>JAYSVZ010000655.1:0-11268 GCA_043718305.1 Planctomycetota bacterium
ATCGGCCCGGATCGCGAGCAGACGGTGTTTGTCGAGGGGATGTGGTAGAGGAAGGAAAGGAGGAATCCATCATGACGAAGAAAGCAGACATCCAACGAAAACTGGGGAAGTCTGGCGGGAAAGCCAGCGAAGGATTTTGCTACGTCAAGTCATTGCACATCAAGGGGATTCGATGTTTTCGAGGGCCAACGCAAACGTTGTCATTTGCCGACGAATCCAATCGCCACTATCAGTGGACACTTATTCTAGGCAACAACGGAACTGGTAAATCTACGATTCTCCAACTCCTGTCGCGAGTCGTGTTGGACACGAGAGCATCTGAATACTCTTCTTTGGAGTTACGCAGGATCGAAGACGATCAATTTTCGGACTACGGGATTGTTCAGTCTAAGGAAGACTGGACTGCATTCTTCGGTGGTGCTTCCAAATTTGAACCTACATCATACGAAGGAGATGCTGCTTTCGAAGCCGTCACTCTTGGTTCAGTGGGTACTGACGATTTCACATTGAGAATCGTCTACTCGTTTTTAACCCCGTTCCGTTTCAACAAGATTGACCGACCGAATCCTGGCGTATGGTGTGTTTTTGGATATGGAGCTTGGCGTTCACTTGGTGAGTCGACGCTCCGGCCAACAGAACTGCGTGGCTACCAATGCCCGCATCTCTTCTCCGACAAGGCCGATCTCATCAATGCAGAGGAATGGCTGCTGAGGCTCGATTACGGTGCAGAACATCCCTCGAAGTTCGCAGCGAAGAATCGTCGACGGTTTGAGCAGGTCAAGGAAACATTGCTTGGGCTGCTTCCTGATGAAGAAGTTGAAGAGATTCGAATTGGTGAGCCGATTGGACCGGACCGTCCTCCGCGACTCTTGTTCAAAACGCCATATGGTGAAGTCGAGTTGCGACAACTCGGATATGGTTACCAATCTCTGATTGCTTGGGTCGTCGATTTTGCGGCCCGTATGTACGAGACCTATCCTGAGAGCCCAAACCCGCTCGCTGAACCGGCTGTCTGTCTTGTCGACGAAATTGATCTGCACCTGCATCCCAAGTGGCAGAGGGATTTGATGGAATTTCTGAGTAAACGGTTTCCCAAAACTCAGTTCATCGCCACCGCCCACAGCCCGTTGATCGTGCAAGCAGCCGAAGAAGTGGGAGCCAACGTCGTGGTCCTCCGCCGTGAAGGCGACCATGTCGTCATCGACAACGACCCGATCTCCGTAAAGGGCTGGCGAGTCGATCAGATCCTTTCGAGCGAACTGTTTGACGATACTCCGCTGCGAGATGCGGAGTCCGAAAAGTGGATGGCCCGTCGTGTGGAGTTGCTCCAGAAGGACAAGCTCACCGCGAAGGAGAAGGCCGAACTCAAGCTGCTGAATGAGAAGGTTCGGGAACTGCCGATGGCGAGTTCTCCGGAGGATCGAAATCTGGATCGACGACTGAAAGCGGCTGTGGAATTGCTGGAGAAGGCTGCGAAAGGGACGAAATGATCCCCATCCAGAAGTCCGCAATTGTTCCGGCCCCGCTGGATGGCAATGACTCGCCCGGCGGCCAGGTCAAGCAGAGTCTGATCGACGCCATCGATAAGGGTGAGGAACTTCCCGCGTTTCAAAATGGGATCTACGGGGATCGCGTGGTCAAGGACCAACTGATCCTCGATCAGCACGATAAGTGTGCCTACTGCGAACGAGCCGATGTGACCGCGAATTTCCACGGGGACGTGGAACACTTTCGCCCCAAAGCGGGCTGGATGCAGAAGCCCGGCGAGTCCCTCAATAAGCCGGGATATTATTGGCTGGCCTACGACTGGACCAACCTGCTGTTCACCTGCCAGCACTGCAATCAAGTCTTTAAGAAGAACCATTTCCCACTGCGATCGCCGAAGAACCGATCACGGTCTCATCGCGATGATATCACTCGCGAACGACCGATCTTGATTGATCCGACTCGCGAAGACCCGAGTCAGTTCATCGAATTCCGCGAAGAAGTCCCCGTGGGAATCGACACAGGCGGACGCGGCAAGAGAACGATCACGATCTTGGGACTCGACCGCCCCAAGTTGAACGACTCGCGACGCAAACTCCTGAATCGCATTCACGAGATACAGAAACTTTTCGCAGCGTTTGACGGTAAGAAACTCAACACTGCCCAGGCGGCAGCGCTTGAGTCCTGCAAGGCATTCTTGCAAGAGTGCGTGAAGTCGAATTCCGAGTACGCCGCCATGTGCCGGTGTGCGGTGCATGACTCGGCAGGCTGATGGCACGTGGCCCATTTTTCGGGTAGGCCATCTCGCCGACTTCCCGCAGGCCGCGCGGGCCGACTGCCTCGTCAATGCTCAGATTTGGGAGTTGGAGTCCACGCTTTAGCCTGTCCGGAGCAGCCTCAAGGCTGGACTCCAACCCACAAATCAAGCCTTGACGGGGCACTCCATGATGCCCTTCCCGCCCGTGCTCGAAAAGTGAAACCAGGATCGGCTCTGTTCGACGAAGCCGAGGGATTGATAGAGATTCACGGCGGGGTGGTTGCGGGCGTCGACGGGGACTGTGAGTTCGTTGATTCCGAGCTGGAATGACGTGGCGATTACGGTTTCCACCAGTTGACGGCCCCAGCCTTGTCGGCGGTGGTGGGCTGCGACGCCGAGGTATTCGATTTCGATCGTGGGGCCACCAGTGCGGGTGACGATCAGACCGACCGCGGGGCCTGGTTCGCCGACTCGCCAGATCGTTGCGGGGGGCTGGTCGCCTCGTGATGTGGTCCACTCTGCGATCAATGCGTCCGGGTCACGCCACGGAAGCGCCTCGGGGAGATCGCGGGACTCGATGAACGTTGAAGCGATTAATGCGTTCAGCGCGGGGTCAAGGTTTAACCTGTCGTTGGGAGGACGCTGGCTCGCGGAACGCGGGTTTCTCGGGAAGTCCACCTGGTCGGCGAGTGTCACACGGCGATGAAACGCCACCAGTTCGGTCGTCGCTTCCAGCCCCATCTCGACGAGGCACGCGGCGTCCGCGCCTCCCGCGTCCGTGAAAACTTGGAACGCTGAGTACCCCTGACGCTGCGCCCAATTCAGGGCTGCCCTCCAAAGTCGAGAGCGGTCTTGAGCGTCACACTCGTGATTTTTCAGTCGCGGACCAAGCCCGACGATCCCATCGCTCCGCAGGTTCAGATAGATCGCCGCCGAAGGGGGATCAGCCCCGCCCAAAACCAGGAAGCGGTCAGCCGTCGGCAGCGGCACCCGGGAACCGGCATCGGTCCATCGCCCTTGGCTGAGTGACTCCCAGGCCGCTTGATCGAGGAGTCGCACGGCTTCGAGGGGAGGGATCACCAATGGCCTTTCTGCCTGTCGACCGACATCCCGAAAATCAAGCTGTGACGCCAGACGACCCGAGTTGGAATAGTTCAAACCAATTCCGCGATCGGTCGACCTTCGGGAAGGACCGCCAGCGGACGGCGGGCCTGATCGTAGAAGACATGCTGATAGTCGACACCCAGCGTGTGGTACATCGTCGACAAGACACAGCCCGGTGAATACGGCTTCGTGAGGGGGTACTCGGCCTTCGAATCGGTCTCGCCGATCACTTGGCCCATCTTCAGACCGCCACCGGCGAACAAGACCGACATCGCTCCGGGCCAATGGTCGCGACCCGCACCGCCGTTGATCCGCGGCGTCCGTCCGAACTCGCCAAAGGTCATGACCAGAACATCGTTCGCTAATCCGCGCGTCGAAAGATCTTCGACGAGTGCCGCCACAGCTCCATCGTATTTCGGAAGCAGATTTGTTTTGAGCTGGTTGAAGTTGTCACCGTGGGTATCCCAACCGCCACCGGCTTGGATCGTGATGTAAGTCACACCCGCTTCCACCAGTCGCCGAGCGAGGAGGCAACATTGGCCCAAGTCGTGGCGTCCGTAGCGGTCACGGAGCGGGGCCTCTTCCTTCGCAATGTCGAAGGCTTGCAGGGCCTTTTCACTGACGACCATTTCGAGGCCGTCCTGATAGAACTTGTCGAGCTGAGCCAAGTCACCGGCTGCATCCACGTCGCGGCGGATCGTGTCGATCTTGGAGAGCAAACTCCGCCGATTCTCGAGCCGGGAAAGGTCCATGTGCCCGTTAAGCTTCAGGTTGCGAACCTGGAAGCCGGCGTTGTTCGGATCATCATCGGGAGCAAACGGGTTGTACGACGCCCCGAGGTAGGCCGCCTTGCCCAGACCGAGATTCCTCGGCAGGTTGACGTAGGCGGGTAACCCGTCGGCGTTGGCCCCCTTGAGTTGAGAGACGACCGAGCCGCAGGCGGGGTAGATGTTATTGCTGACTTCGATCGTGGGCTGCCAGCCGGTCAGCATCCACTGCGACCCCATGCCGTGCCCGGCGTTGGTGTGGAAGGCGGAACGGACAATCGACATTTTGTCCATGATTCGGGCCTGCTTCGGCAGGTGCTCGCCGATGTCGATCCCCGGTACATTCGTGGGAATCGGGCGAAACTCGCCGCGATACTCCAGCGGGGCCGACGGCTTCAGATCGTACATGTCGATATGGCTCGGTCCGCCCGCGAGCCAGATCTGGATCACCGCTTTCTTGGGACGGTTCCCATCGGCACCCAGAGCCTTCTGCTGCGCCCAACTGGCCATCGACAGACCGCCCAGAGCCAGCGAGCCGACCTGCAAGAACCCGCGGCGCGTAACACCGTCGCAAGTCCGCGAACCGGAAAGGTCAAGTTGCAGCATGTTTGAACCCCGAGTCATTCGGAGAGGTGGGAGGCGACCCAAGTCTTCAGGCCAAGCCCATAGTCTAATCGACACTGGCTGATGCATTCCAGCGGCAAATTGTGGAGAGTTGCGGAATCTGGGTAATCGCTGTGAATTCGCTCACACTAAAGTCACCGGCCCCGCCCGCTCACTGGAAGGCCTCTACCGAGTGCCGTCTAAACTCTCGATCTGTTGCCTAAGAGGGGATCGCGGCCTTGGCTCCCGCAGTCCCTTCTGGCTCTCTTCTTGGAGGGCGAGCAGAATGCAGAGGAGTCCTGTTCGGACTGGCGATTCTCGCCTCTACGAGCTAAATCTTATCCTGCACCCGGTCATCGTGACAACGAACCGGCCCCCTCGGATGCGAGCACCATGCCCCACACCCTTCGCTACGACGCCACTGCCGCCCTGCCATTCATCCAACCTGCGGCTCTGCGCGGCCTGAAGCCGTCGCTCGACGCGGCGCGGGTCGAGACGCTCGCCGATGTGGCTGACTTGAAGCAGAACCGAATAATCCCGGCGGACAAGCAGCCGCTCGATGCGGGATTCATCGAGTTACCGTCCGAGTTGCTCGCCGGTGGAGCGGACCAGTTGCTCTACCGGATGACGGCGTCGGCGAAGCGGCTGCGCGACCAGATTGACATCCTCGTGTCGCTGGGGATCGGCGGGTCGTACATGGGCCTGAGAGCGATCTTCGAGGCGGTGTGTCATCCCTATCACAATGATCTCGCGAGGTCAGAACGCGGCGGCGCTCCGCGTCTGTACTTCGAGGGAGACAACGTCGATAACGATGCGGTCCACGGACTACTCCAACTGCTGAGCCTGCGCTGCCAGAACCCGAAGGAACTGGCCCAGCGCTGGGGCATTTGCGTCATCAGCAAGTCGGGCGGCACGCTCGAAACCGCAGCCGCCTTCCGCATCTTCCGCAACGCGCTCGAACACTACTACGGAGCCGGTTCCGAGCAGGCTCGCAATCTCGTCGTGCCGATTACTGGCGAGGTCGGCAAGCTGCGCGACGTGTCGAATTCGGCGAAGTACCCGGATGTGTTCCCGATCCCGGACGGCGTCGGCGGGCGGTTTTCGGTGTTGACCGCCGTGGGCCTGTACCCCGCTGCGGTGCTGGGCGTCGATATCAAGGCCATGCTCCAGGGAGCCGCTGACATGACAGAGCGGTTCAAGGCCGCTCCGATGGGCGACAATCCGGTTCTCGATTACGTCTCGGTGTGCCACCTGCTCGAGCGCGACAAGGGCCTGAAGACCCGCATCCTCTCGACCTGGGGTAAGCGGCTCGAAGCGGTCGGCCTGTGGTACGACCAACTGCTGGCCGAGAGCCTCGGCAAGCACGAGCGCGGGGCCTTCCCGCTGACCGTCGTCAACACCCGCGACCTGCACAGCCGAGGCCAGCAACACCAGGAAGGGGCCAAGGACAAGCTGATCACAAACCTCATCGTCGAGCAGCCGTCCACTCCACCAGTCGCCCTCCCCAAGGTCGCCGCAGCCGACGATCACGACCAGCTCAACAAGTACGCGGGCAAGTCGATCCCGCAGATCCTCAAGGCGGCCACGAATGGCACGAACCAAGCCTACGCCGAAGCGGGCCGCCCGACCGCGAACCTCGTCCTACCGGGTCTGGACGCCTACGCCCTCGGCCAAGTGTTCCAGTTCTTCATGCTGGCCACCGTCGTCGAAGGCCGCTTGATCGGGATCAACCCCTATGGCCAACCGGGGGTCGAGGCGTATAAGCAGAAGACAGTGGCCAACCTCAACGGGTGAGCGGAAGTGGGACAGGGCTCCGTTGGCTCGTCCATTGCCTGTAGGATGGGCAATCTTTCCAGGCCGTCTTAAGTGAAGACGAGCGACGGCCTGCAAGGTCATCCTACAGGGACTTTATTTTCCACCCGTTACCTTATGGTCAGTCGCTGGTTGCCACATTCAGGTCGATCGTCGACACTGCTAAACCACGCTTGGTCTGCAGTCTTCAGTTTCTGGTGATCATCAATTGCCAGGGCCAGCAGCAATGACCAATAGCCATGGACCAATGACCAATGACCAACGACTTCCCACTGACCACTGCCCTCTCCCTCTACCGCGTGATGCAGATCATCCGCCAGACGGAGGAGGAGCTCGCTCGCTGTCACCAGCGGGGGTTGATTCATGGGGCCTGTCATACTTACGTCGGTCAGGAGGCGATCGCCACCGGGGTCTGTGCCCACTTGTCGGCGAAGGACGCCGTCTTCAGCACCCATCGCGGGCATGGGCATGCCTTGGCTAAGGGGATGCCGCCGCGCGAGTTGATGGCCGAACTGTTCGGGCGTTCGACGGGGTGTTCCCAGGGGCGCGGCGGAAGCATGCATCTCTTCTCGCCCGAGATCGGGATGATGGGGACCAGTGGAATCGTCGGGCCGTGCATTCTCCAAGCGTGCGGCGGCGGCTATAGCTCCAAGATTCTCAAGAACGGCACGGTCGGCGTGGCCTTCTTTGGCGATGGAGCGGTGAACAATGGGGCCTTCCATGAGGGGCTCAACATGGCCAGCATCTGGAAGCTGCCAGTGCTGTTTATCTGCGAGAACAACCAGTACGCGACCGAGGTTCCGTTCGCGTACTCCAGCGGCAACCCGAGCGTCGGCAGTCGCGGTGCGGCCTATGGCATCCCCGGGATCGAAGTCGACGGCAACGATGTACTCGAGGTCTATCGCGTCGCCGGGGAAGCGATCGCTCGCGCCCGCGCGGGGGATGGCCCGACGCTCATCGAGTGCAAAACCTACCGCACGCGGGCGCACGCCGAAGGGATGGGGGACTTCGGATATCGCACCAAGGAAGAGGTCGAGGAATGGAAGACGCGCTGTCCGATTGGACGGTTGCGGCAGGCCATTGGCAAAGAGGCAGGGCAGCAACTCGCTGCCATCGATGCCGAAGTGGCCGAGACCGTGCGCGAAGCCCGCAGCTTCGCCGAAGCGAGCCCCGCCCCTGACCCGGCCACGGCCACACACCACATCTACTCTCCGTCCGCCTCACTGCCCACTGCCGACTGCTCGCTGCCGACCTCCCCCCGCACCTTCTCCGCTGCCACCCTCGAAGCCCTCTCGACGGAGATGGCTCGCAATCCGCACATCTTCGTCATGGGGGAAGGGATCGGAATACGGGGCGGCAACTTCGTGACGACGAAGGGGCTGTACGATCTGTTTGGGCCGGAGCGGCTGTGTGATACGCCGATTTGCGAGCGCGGATTTGTGGGGCTAGCGTGTGGGGCGGCGATGACGGGGAGTCGCCCGGTGATCGACTTTATGTTCGCTGACTTTGTGCTTGATGGGTTCGGCGAGATCATCAACCAGATCGCCAAGATGCAGTACATGTCGAGTGGCCGACTGAAGATGCCCGTGCTGCTTCGCGGCTGTATCGGGATCGGCCATTCAGCAGCCACGCACCACTCGGGAAGTTACTACGGCGTCTATGGACAAATCCCCGGTCTGCGGGTGGTGGTCCCCTCGAACGCAGCCGATGCCAAGGGCTTATTGACGCATGCCTTGCGGTGTAATGACCCGGTGCTGTTCCTGGAGCATCGCGAGATTCTTCAGCAGAAGTGCGATGTGCCCGATGGTGACTACGAGATCCCGTTCGGCGTCGGTCGCATCGCTCGCGAAGGTCGGCATGTGACGGTGGTCGCCTTGGCCAAGATGGTGTCGTTGACGCTTTCGGTCTGCGATGAACTGGAGCGCGAGGGGATCTCAGTCGAGGTGGTCGACCCCCGCACGGTGTCGCCACTCGACACCGACATCATCCTCAAGTCGGTCCACAAGACGGGCCGGCTACTGATCGTGGATGAGCCTCCCGGACAGTACGGTTTCAGTGCCGAGATCGCCGCCCGCGTCGTCGATGAGGGCTTCAACGACCTCGACGCCCCCATCCGCCGCGTGACGGGGGCCTTCTGCCCGACACCGTACAGCCCTTCATTGGAGCAAGTGATGGTGCCGAATGTGGAGCAAGTCTTGGCTGCGATTCGCGAATTGATGAGAGAGTAAGTCATGCAAATACATGAACATGAATATTTTTTAGAAATAGTTCCTTGACAGATTTCATGCGTGTGTAAAATACACCCGTCTAGCAGGCGGTGAAGCGGCCTTTTCGCTTACTGCTTGGGAGAAAGTGAAGATGAATCGTCGCGTCATGTTGTCGATGTTGATGTTCGCAACTCTGATGGGAGCCATGCAAACTGAGGCATTTGCCGATACCGGACGAGTGACCGTGTCGCAGGTGACTCAGGCTCAAAACACGAATGTGGCTGGATTCTACTATGTGGAGGTCTTTTACCTTCATTACCAGCAAAAAATGGAGAATGGCCAGCCAGTGATGATGAATGGGAACCCGGTGTTCGAATACGTAGCCAGAGAGAAACATGAGGGGCTCACAACTGTCGGCACGCTGCCGATGGGAATGATCAATTACTACATCCACCTCTTCAATTGCACTGACATGGTAGTCGGTCGGCGTTACAACTTCCTCGTTTGTGCGACGAAAGTGGACGCAACAACTGGAAATCGGGTTAAGGATACCATCCTCATCACCCAAGGTGACACGATAGCAACCTCCCCGTAGTGAGAACCATGCGAAGCTAGTTGTTGGCGAGTACTCAATCAGGAGGGATCGTGCAATGGATGGACTCCGAACTCGCCGACAACTTGGTCGCAATCCGAGTCAAAGACCTGACCGGCGATGCGGGTTTACGATGGTCGAGTTAATGGTCAGCATCGCGGTCATTGGGCTATTGGTGGCCATAACAGTTCCCGCTGTTCAACAGGTTCGCGAATCTGCGCGGAATGCCCAGTGCAAGAACAATCTCAAACAGATCGGCATCGCACTCCATAGCCACGTAGCAGCCCATAAAACATTCCCCTGCTGGAATGCACCGATGCGCCGTTTGATGCCCTATGTTGAGGCGACTTGGGGCGATGCTCCCATTCCAGTGTATCGTTGCCCATCGGATTCCATGTTGGACGGCCCGGATGTGACGCTTTGCAGCTATTACATCAACGATGGACATCGATTCAAGCGAAATGGTTTTTCGGCACAACTTCGCGACTTAACCCCATCGGGCTTCAGTGATGGTCTGTCGACTACCGCTGCGTTTTCCGAACGATTACTGACGTATGATGGTGCGTCGCCTGATGACCGTTCAATCGCAGATGGGCACCGGTATCTATGGCACTTTGTGGGTGGTCGGGTCATGGACATCAATGAGATCAGACGCCGATGTATAAGTCAGCGCCTCTCGATGAGTCCATACCTGTTTTCGATTTCTGGAGGGCATTGGCAAACTCCAGGCGATCTCGGGTACGACCACATACTCACCCCCAATGCTGGCGCGTGTTGGAACTTTCCTGATGATGGGAGCGAACCGACTGGAGGCGGCGCGGTATTCTATGCTGCGATAACGGCTGCGAGCGATCACTCGGGCCACGTCAACCTCCTGATGGCGGACGGGTCTGTCAGGTCTGTCAGGTCTGTGGGTGACTCGGTCTCCATTGATGTGTGGCGAGCAGTCGGAACTCGTAATGGCTCTGAAACCCTGGCCTTGGACTAGCAAGGAAGCCCCCTTGAACAAGTGGTCACTCTTGTGTGTTTCGATTCTCGCGATTGTCACCGGGTGGTGGTTTTGGCCACGTCCGATCCAGATGGCGCCCGTCGACGAATCCGTCATCGCGGATGCGGTGATGAAGGTGACTGATGTCGAATTGTCCAATCCTCTCAATCTCTCCGAAGATGTGGTGCTGTCGTTTTCATTTCTTCCCAAAATTGAGTGGCCGGATGATCAATCTTTGATTGTCGTTCTGTCTGTGATCCCCGATGGGAAATCCTATGAGGCAGCCAAGATATCTGGGATGATGCGACGCACAGCAAAAACTTCGGTCAGCTTGGGGGTGATGAGGAATGGGAAAGTGCAGCAAGTATCTCCTCCCCCTCCAGCACCCAATGATCCACGCTGCCACTATTACGCAGCACTTAGCAGACGCGAGATTCCCTTTGATGGGCCATGCCGTCTGGAGGTCATGTTGATGAGAGTCCCGAAGACAAAGACTGGGAATTACGGCCAGCATTCACCGATGCCAGCGACTTGCCTGTTTCGTCGGAACGTCGAGATCACTCAGTAAGATACGAACCTTGTTAACCCGGATTGCAATCTTCCACCGCGTTTTCTTTTCTGTGTGACCGGTTTGCAACTGGATCACGATGCCGCCAGAATTAAGAAATACTCAGGCTCTGAATTCAAGTGCCACGCAGTCCTTAGCAATCCACTTCGCCCCATGTTTGAAATCCGCCTCCCCCGCCTTGGCTGGTCAATGGAAGAAGGGGTCTTCGTCGGGTGGCTGAAGCCCGCTGGATCGACCGTCAAGCCTGGTGAGCCAGTCCTCGAGATGGAAGGCGAAAAGGCTCTTCAGGAGATCGAGGCTGTCGATGGCGGCGTGCTTTATGTCCCGCCGAATGCGCCTCTGCCGGGCAGCACGATCCCCGTCGGAACGCTGCTGGGCTATCTGC
>JAYSVZ010000656.1:0-3616 GCA_043718305.1 Planctomycetota bacterium
CCCGATCCCGAGGAGGGCGTGGTGCCCGAACCGACACCGGCGGTGGAGGCCCCTGCCGTTATCGAGAAGGAGCCGACAGACGCGACCTCCAAGGCGGAACCAACTTCCGCCGGAGGAGGAACACACGCCTTGCCGCCAGCCTCCCCCATCGACGCGAAGCCCTAGTTCACTGAGTTCGTGGTCAACATCCAGCCGTTCGAAGCCCCGCGCAATGGATACCGCCCCGTTGCGAGCGGCAGATTCTGATCGGCCTCGCGCCCCTCGGCGGTGTTTGATCACACGCTGTCACTAATCAACACCCAGGCGCGGTCCCAACTCATACAGATCAACCCCCGTGGGATCGGAGTGGACTAGTGTCACCTGGAGGTTCTTGAGCTGCAATGCCTGCATCCATTCCACCGGAAATATCTGGCGTTCCATGACGAGTAGCACCACGTTGCGATCGGCGAGGAACTGCAACGTTCGGTCAGTCACCCCCTCTTCGGCGAACATTCCCCGGAAGAGGACTTCGTTTTCGGGAAAAAACCCCGAGTAGCCGTTGAGCATCGGAATCTGGTGATCGAGTCCCAGGACCATCCACTCGGTGGTTCCCTCAAAGCTCTTCAGATGCGAAGCGAGCGCGAACGGCAGGTGGACAATCGCCCGGTTCGGTGGGACATGAGTGCGGACGTACTCGACCCACTGGCGATGTTGGGACCGGTCCGGAGTGGCAGCGAGCTCGGTCTGCCAGGGGAGCACCTCGAACATGGCCATGAGCGCCAACGCGGCGACGATGGCCCGACTGGCGAGCCGTTTGAATCGCGACCGCCGGTGCGTCAGAAGCTGCAAGGTGTGCAGCCCCTGGATCGTCAGCAGCACACTGATGATCTGCACAAAGAACGAGAACCGGTAGCAACTGCGGACCTGGGCCAATCCGGGAATCCAAGCGAGCCGATCCCAGAGCGACCAGTCACCCCACTGGAGATTGACGCCCAGCGAGAAGGCGAACGCCAGTCCCCCCGTGATCGCGAGGAACACCGTCCAGCGCCACGTCCGCCGCCGCGCCAATCCGGTGGCCAGTCCGACGAAGGCCAAGATCACCTTGCCCCATCCGGGTGAGGCGGGCCACTGCGGAAGCGGCTTCGTCCGGCCCCACGGCATCTGCTCCGAGCCCCACGGAGCCCCGTAATCACTCAGCTTCAGAGAGAGCACTTTCAACAAGTCGGGCGTGCGCTGGAAGTCATTCAAGCGCAGCGTCTGATGGACCTTCCACACCAGCGGGCCAGCCAGCAATCCGGCGACGACAATCGCCGCCCCCCAGCTCATCCAAGTCTGCATGCTTCGCGAGCGCCGAACAAGAACTCCCCCGGCACACGTTGCCAAGATCGCCACGAATAATCCGTAGTGCAGGCACATGGCACTCGTCACGCCCGCCGCCAGTCCGAGTTCCACGCCCCGCCGCAAGGTCGCCTCGCGCGACACCCGATCAGCCGCCCACCAAACCCAGATCACTCCCCAGAGAGGAACGAGTTGCAGGACATCCCGCTGCCAATGTGCGACGGGGAGGAGCAGCATCGCCACCCCACCCGCGCGGGCCAGACCCCGCCCCACTCCGCGATCACGAAAGAGCGCCTCGGTGACCACGGCATTCAGGAGCAACGCCAGCCAGAAGTAGACGTTGTAGGCCAACTCACCCGAACCCGTTAGCCAAATCAACGGGGCCAGCAGCAACGATGTCGGCTGTGGCTCCGAGAAGGCAAACGCCTCCCGCGCGGGATGAAAGATCGGGGCGTGCCAGTAGTCGCGAAACCCATGCAGCGCTCGATCGGCATTCCACTCGAACGTCCACAGATTGAACAGCGGGACAGATGTCGAAAGGGTCGGGCCTTGCGGCAAGTGTGTCGTCGCATGGAGCGCCAGCGGCCACGTCATGAACAAAATGAGGCCGACATACACAGCGAGCGAAAGCCACCACGACCGCCAGAGGGTCCGCCACGGGACGCGAGCGATGAGACTCGGTTGCGAGCCAGCGGGGTTCACCGCGACTCCTCGCCGAGTTTCTCGACAACGTTTTTCAGGTACAACCCCAGCCGAGCGGCTGCCAACGTCGACTGCTCGCGGAGGTTCCAGAGTTCGCTCCAGCTGGATGGGCGCCGCCATAAGGCATTGAGCATCACCCCAGCCCGCAAGAACCCCGATTTGCCGAAGACAGCCAACGCCTCGGGCGGGAGATCCTTCTCCATCGTATCGCTGATGACGCGGACCGACATGAAGCGAATCTGGCGTTCGGCACAGACCCGCCCGATGGCGAGAGACTCCTGATCAACCGCCAGCCCCTCGGTCTGCTCGCCGAGGGCTTTCTTCTCGGCAACCGTGCGGACGACCTGTGGCAGATTGATGAACTTACCGACGTACAGGCCGTCTTTCGGCGAGGATTTCATGCGGGTATCGAGCTTGATCCCCTTGCCGTTCGCATCGACGATCGAATCGGCGATGACGAGATCACCGACCTTGAGGTGCGGTTGGAGGGCTCCCGAGAAGCCGACCGAGACGACCCACTTCGGCTTGTGCCCGTCGATCAAAGCCTGGGTCGCGCGGGTCGCATGGTTCGCCCCGGTTCCGGACTCGACGGTCGCGATGCGAATGTCGTGAAGTAGAAGTCCCTGGAACCGATACTTCTCCCCGACGTAAGCCTGAACCGGCAAGCACCGATTCACAAACGGACCAAGCTCCATCGACAGCGCCGCCACCAACCCCACATCGGCCTCAGCGGCACCGCGCGGGGCGTCTTTGTCAGGAGTGGAACTGGTCGGCAAGGCAGAGGACATGCGGAAGGGCTGATCTAAGGAGCGGGACTCCCAGATCTTACCGCATCCGGAGAGAGGCTCCCAGCCACGGAGGCTCGCCGTAGGCCAGTCGCTCCGCGACTCGCATTCCGCCAGCGGGAAACTCGTCATAAGACGAGAGAAGGCGGCATGGGAGACCATTTGTTTTTTCTCAACCATGGCGGTGCGCACGATCGTCGAGGTTCGGTTTTTGATACGATATGGAGCGTCTGTGCCCTCCCCCATGAGGCTTCGTTGTCGATGGAATGGCTGGCCTCGCTCATTATCGGACTGGCGTTCTTCGTCGCTGGCTGGGCGATATTGGCCGCTGAACAAGGCTGGTTGGACCAACTTGAGGCTCGTTGGGCCAGCCAATTGCGGCGAATTCGATTGTCTCCGCTGCGGTTGCGAACCTATCTGATCTGCTGGCTGGGGATCACCGCTGCGGTCGGGGTCTTGCTGTGGGTCGGGTTCGGGGCGCCCATCTTTGCAGCGGTCGCCGTGGCTGGGCTGATGTCGATTCCGACATGGGTGTTGCGATCGCTCGTACAGCGTCGCCGGGACCGGATCGAAGACCAGCTCGCGGATGCGATGGTTTCTTTGTCGAGCGCGATCCGCGCGGGGCTTTCTCTGCCGCAGTCTCTGGAGGTTCTCGCCACGCAGTGCCCCCGCCCGATCCGCGAGGAGTTCCAGCAGATCCACGGGGAGTACCAACTCGGCAAGACGCTCGATGTCTGTCTGAAGGAGGCCCGCGACCGGCTCAAGAGCGAGAACTTCGCCCTCTTCGCCGCCGCGATGGAGGCCAGCCGCCA
>JAYSVZ010000657.1:0-3613 GCA_043718305.1 Planctomycetota bacterium
AGGGGCTGCCGCGATTTGAGCCGCCGGAGGGGCTGCCGCAAGTACATCCACCATTCCACCGGAGTCGACGAATGCCTGAAAGGCAGCTTGAGCCTGACCGGTGCTGCCTTGCTGAGAATCAACTTCCGCGATTATCCAGCCAATGATCTCGTCAGCAGAGGGGACATTACCGCTATCAATCGCCGCCTGGAGTTGGCTGTAGAGACCCGCCAGTGATATGGCCGGAGGAGTGCCGGTACCCGTGGGTGGCGGAGTATACCCTCCGGTGGTGTATACGGTTTGCGTACTGACGGGCGGTGGGGAAGTCGTGGTGGTCGTCGTTCCCCCGCCGGGGTACATGGATAGAGGAGGGGTGATAACCCCATCCAGCAAGGTTCGCATTTCAAGAAGTGCAGGCACATCGGTCCTCGTTCGACCTTGGCGACGGCGGGGCCGACTACCAGTCGCACACTTGACTAACGAGAGACGAGAGACGAGAGACGAGAGACGAGAGACATGACCTGCTCCACGTTTTGAGAATTGTTTTCACACGCTTGCACTTTAACCATGCTGATGTATGAAGTCAACTCAGTCAACTCAGTCAACCACAACTGTCAACTAGCGCCCACCGAACCGAAGGTCAAACGGGGCGTCACTCGCATCACTGACCTGCAACGGGAACACAAGCTTCTCCCGAACCAGCATCAATGTGCAGCGTACGCAGATTTCAGAAGTGAGTCATCCAGAAACAATGCTCGCCGAACTTGCGATTCATCCGCTTCCCGAAGCAACAACGCCCCAGCAATTTGCGGGAGGCGTCGTTGTGGTGATTGATGTCCTGCGGGCGACGACGGTCGTGGTCCATGCGCTTGCGCATGGGGCTCGAGCGGTGGTCCCGGCAGCCTCGATCGAAGAGGCCCACCGGGCAGCGGCTCGCTGGCCGGCCTCCGAG
Organism: Planctomycetota bacterium; assembly: GCA_043718305.1. Taxonomy (GTDB): domain Bacteria; phylum Planctomycetota; class Planctomycetia; order Planctomycetales; family Planctomycetaceae; genus TH-plancto1. The sequence goes on from JAYSVZ010000657.1 coordinate 932, forward strand.
CGGCTTCTGGGTGGCGAGCGGCAGGGAGTCCGAATTGAAGGCTTCGACCTCGACAATTCCCCGGAGCACTACAGCCCCGAGGTCGTCGCCGGAAAGACGATCATCTTGACGACGACCAACGGGACGCGGGCCCTTCGCTGGGCAGAACAAGCCGAGCAGATCCTGATTGGATCGTTTAACAATCTCTCGGCGATCATCGAGATTCTGAAGCCCGAAACTCGCCCCGTGCATTTGCTGTGCGCGGGGACCGACCATCGAATCACTGGAGAGGATTTACTGGTTGCGGGAGCGATCGCTGACGGCTGCCAAAGTCGCTTCACGATCCATCGCGAGACGCAAATCATGATCGAATTTTGGCGACAGCACGGCAACGACTCCGCCCACAGGCTGGCTGTGATGCGGGACAGCGCAGGTGGGCGAAACCTAGTCGACCTGGGCTATGACCGGGATATCGCGCGGGCCAGTGAAATCGATCGTTTTTCTTTGGTGCCGAGACTCGATCGAGTGACGGGTGAATTACGTTAAACGGCCCGACAACTCGCCAAGCAGTTCGCAGAATTCATAACAATCGGATACCTGATGTCGCCTGGATACGATGCAGTTCGCTAGTCCTCCACAGCGGAATAAACGCATCACCCGATGCGTACGTCACCAAGCCACCCTCCTCCGCCCCAACGGGGCCGCCACAAATCAGCCTGGGGCAGAGCGACCCACGGGAGCGCCGCCCCAGGTCGCTGAGGATAAACGATCATAGCCCTGAAGGGGCGAAACAAGGGCTTTGTGCCGCCCTTTCAGGGCTTAGCGAGCAAGCGGACTCGGTTCCCCAGGGCGTTGCCCTGGGCTGGTTTGTCGGTGCCCTTTCAGGGCGGAAGCAGGGAACATTCCTGGGCAATGATGAGCAAGCCACCCCGAAGCGCCAGAATTCTTACGAATTCTGCTACCGCCGGATGGTCACCTCGGACCCCGAAATCAACAGGTCATACAGATCCGACACATCACGATTTCGCAGCCGAATGCAGCCCGGGACGGTGGTGTCGGATAGCGACTTGTCATCATTAGTCCCGTGAATCCCTAAGTTTTCCCCGAGGTCGAGCAAGTGTTCGCCGTACGGATTGGCCGGATCATCATGATCGATCACCCCATCCGCCCCGTAGTAGGTCGGGTCGAGCTGCTTGTCGATCACTTGGAATTTCCCAACTGGCGAAGGCTGGTCCTGGCCGACACCGATCTCAAAACTGGCCACAAAGTGTCCGTGGGAGTGGATCGTCACTTCTCGATCGCTCAGGTCAACGACCGCGGCGAAGGGGCCTTGAATGACCTTGAGCTTCTGCCCCGGACGGATTTTCTTGGCATCGGTCCGGTTCAACTTGGCCAGGTATTCCCAAGAGATGTCGTGCTCTTTCGCGATCTTCTGGAGAGCATCGCCCGGCTCGACGGTGTGCCCTTCCATGAAGTGCGGTGTTGGTGCGAAATAGATCCGGTAGGCCACAGCGCGCAGCCGGTCCATAATTTCGGCACGGGCGGCAGGCTGCTTCCAGTAGATGTTCGAGAGCAGGAAGTTCGCTTCCACATCTTCGCTATCGGCGATCAAGGCGTCGATCTTGGCGAGTTCGGCTTCGAGAGCATCGGCACTTGCGGACCCGCTCGCATTGGTTGCCGGGACGTTCTTCGCCGGGCGGGCGGGCGAGGGCTTCATGGAAGTGCCCTGCCCTTCAATCGCAGCCGCATTGGCGAGTTGTGCCCCAGGTTGTTCGCTCGCGGAGGCCTGTTCGATTTCGGCAGGTTCTCCATTGGCCCATCCATTGCTGGCGGTTGGCGGTTGGCGTTCGGGGGCTCCCTCGGCGGGGACAAATTCGGTTTGGGCGATACCAAACGGGTTGTTCGGGTTGCGAACGGTTTTGAGTTTTGCGGTATTGGACTTCGCGAAAGGATCGTCGGAGGCTTTGGTCGATGCCTTGGGCACTACCGCAGCGGACTCGTTGTGATCGAGGTCAGCCGCCTTTGCCGGTGTGGTCGTAGACCAGTTGGCAGGAGTATCGGCTTGGGCGACTCGCTCCTCAGTTGCCGGGAAGCTGCGCGGTACTTCGGCATCCAGGACCGGCTCGCCCTGTTCGATGGTGGCGACCCCTTCGAGGGAGGCATCGCTGGTGGCCCAGTCGGGGGCGGCTGGCTCGGAACCCTCTTCGAGAACGCCTTCTTCGGCCACTTCTGCCGGTGGCGAACGAAACAGGTCGAGTTTCCAGGCAGCAGTCATTGCCAGACCGGCCAAGATCAAGAACCAGAACGGGAAGGTCTGCCAGGGTTGCTTGCGAGTTTCGCGGCGCATGAGAAGATCCTCCGTGACAACGAGAGCGGGTCGCCGTTATTCGGTGACGGGTGAGGGGGTTGGCCGAGGCTCCGCCGCGACCGGGACACTGAAGAAACCATCGTCATTCATGTAGTTTTCGCCGCGATTCAATCGATTCCATGTTTTTGGATTCAATTGCCCCATCACGCCACACCCGGTCAGCCCGAGCACGGTGAGAAGCATCGCGACGATTTTCAGACGAAACGACATGGGTCACGCCGGTGGGGCTCAGCGAGTGAGTGTGTGGCGGACTCTACCGGGGAGTGAAAAAAACGCCAACAGGAGATTTGAACCACCCCCGCTGTTGAGTACGCGCCGCGACGGACAAACGTTCA
>JAYSVZ010000658.1:0-3611 GCA_043718305.1 Planctomycetota bacterium
ATCTTGACCTTGCCCGAGGGGCTCGATCCGGACGAATTCCTGGCGGCCCAGGGAGCCGACGCGATGCGGTCGCTGATCGCCGCCGCACCAGAAGCGCTCGACTTCAAGCTGCGGTGCCTGTACGCGAAGTACCCGCCGCAGACGCTCGATGGTCGGCAACGAATCCTGGAGGAGATGGTGCAGGTTCTGGCGGCTGCGCCACGGACCGCTGCGAACGTCCGAGCGAATCTGTTGGTGGCCACTTTGGCCGAACGGCTCGGCTTGCGAGAAGAACAGGTGCGTGACCGTTTGCAGGAAGTACGCGGCGAAGCGGCTCGGCGTGCCGCAAGGCCCACTTCTTTTCCGAATCAACATGCCCCGCATGACGCCCCTTCGCAAGGCCCGCATGTCGGAAACGATGAGTCATTCTCCTCACAAGATGAAGATCCGCGACAACGCACCCCTGATGAAACCGCACGCCTTTACGCCGGTCGTCTGAATTTCAACGACCAACTGGAATGCGAATTGCTTCAGGTTTTACTCACAGCCCCCCCCCTCACTGATTTCGTGCGATCCGAGATCGCCATCACCGCCGTTCGTCACCCCCAATTGCAACTTCTACTCGCCGAGATTTACCGTCTCAGCGGGAACCGGCCCTGGACCTTCGAAAGCCTTCTCGGGGCGATGGAAGATTCCGAGCTGAAGCGTCTGGCCGTCTGGCTGGATGAACAGGCCCGGGCGAAAGACCTGGCTATGAAACTCCGGGAGACCGGAGACGATTCCGACGAGACTTGTCCCCCTTTCCTTCGGCGGTCCATCGAGAACTTCCAATGGCGCCGGGAAGAACAGTCTCAACTTCAATGGGTGGCACCTACGTCACCCACATCCGGCGAGGGATCGCCTCCATCCGATGAAGCAGACCAACTGCTCCGTCAGACACACCAGTTTCACCAGAGACGAGCCACCAAGCGAACGAACGTCTGAACTCGGTCATCCCCCGACCGTCACCTGTTCGTTTCATCCCGGAGAAGCCCCATGGTTCAGCACGACAAAGCCCTGCGCGAGTTGATTGATCAGGCCCGCAAGCAACGCTACCTGACCTTCACGCAGATCAATACGTATCTGCCCAACGAGGCGATGTGCCCCGAGAAGCTGGACGAACTGTTGATGCTTCTGGAGGAACTCGGGCTGACGGTGCGCGATGACCTGCGCAATCGCCGCATCAGTCAGGAAGTCAAGAAGCGGACCGCCAAGTCGAAGACCAAAGGGGGCCCACCGGTCGAACTCGAATCCACCCACATCGAAGATCCAGTTCGCATTTACCTCACCCAGATGGGTGAGATTCCGCTGCTCACTCGCGAAGAGGAAATCTCCCTCGCCAAGACGATCGAAGTCACCCGCCGCCGCTACCGCCAGCACCTGCTGGAGAATGACTACGTGGCCCAGCAGACGGTGGAAGTCCTGCAACGTGTGGCGGACGGCGAACTCCCGTTCGACCGCACGATCAAGGTCTCGATGACCGAAAGCCTGGAGAAGGACCAGATTCTGGGCCGGATGCCGATGAACTTGGCCACGATCCGCTATCTGCAAGGTCGCAATCAAGCCGACTTCCAGATCATCGCCAGCTCGGATTCGACCGCTGCCGACCGCAAGGCCGCTGAAGAACGGCTCAACAAGAACCGCCGCAAGATCGCCAAGCTGATCGAAGAGATGGGGGTCCGGACCCACCGCATTCATCCGCTCATGGAGCGGTTCAAGCAGATCGCCGCGCGGATGGTTCAGCTCCGCGATCAACTGAAGATCCACAAGGGAAGTGCCGAAGCCCGGGAGACCGCGCAGAAGGAACTCCACGAGCTGATGGCGATGACGATGGAGACCCCCGAGTCGGGTCAGAAGCGGGTGGCCGAGATTGAAACGCGGTTTGCCTCGTACGATCGAGCGACGCGGGATCTGTCGGGTGGAAACCTGCGGCTGGTCGTGTCGATCGCCAAGAAGTACCGCAACCGTGGCCTGAGTTTTCTGGATCTGATTCAGGAGGGAAACACCGGCCTGATGCGGGCCGTTGACAAGTACGAGTACCGCCGCGGGTACAAGTTCTCCACCTACGCCACGTGGTGGATTCGGCAGGCCATCACCCGCGCCATCGCCGACCAGGCCCGCACGATCCGCATCCCGGTCCACATGATCGAGACCATGTCCCAACTGCGCCGCGTGAGCCGCGCTCTAGTCCAGGAACTCGGTCGCGAACCGACCGTTGAGGAGCTCGCCGCAGCCTCCGGCATCTCCGATGAGGAGACCCGCCGCGTTCTGAAAATGTCGCGAACTCCGGTGAGCCTCGACCGCCCCGTCGGGGAAGGCGATGACAGCTTCTTCGGCGACTTCGTGTCGGACCCCCGTGCCGAAAGTCCAGTCGGTGCCGCCGCGACGGAGATGCTCAAGACCAACATCGACACCGTCCTCAAGACGCTGACCTACCGCGAACGGGAGATCATCAAGCTCCGCTACGGCTTGGGCGATGGGTACACCTACACCCTCGAAGAGGTCGGTCGGATCTTCAAGGTCACCCGCGAACGCGTCCGCCAGATCGAAGCCAAAGCCGTCCGCAAGCTGCAACACCCGGCCCGCAGCAAGCAGCTCAAGGGCTTCATCGACCGCCTGACATCGGTGGCGGGGACGAACTGAGCAATTCAGAATCGGTGTTCAGTCGAAATCATTGAACACCGATCTCCTCATCCCGGGTCAGAGGGCGTTCTGATCGAACCCGGTTCGACGGTTGAGATGCGTGTCCTGTTCGAAGACAAACCGCCGATCGTCCGGCATGATGCCTCGACTGATCTGTCCCGCATGGCCCGCGATGCGTCGCAGCTGGGCCGGGGAGCCAGGGGCGTGTCCTGGTTGATGAACCTGCTCCCAGCGGACTGGAAGGGCGGGACCGCCAAAGACGGCGACATCGTTCGGCGTCGCTGGCTGCTGGTCGATTGCGACCCCCAGCGAGCGGGGACAGTCTCCTCGACCGACGCCGAGAAGGAACTGGCCTATGAGAAGACGTTCGCGGTCGCGACGTTCCTGGAGTCGCTCGGCTGGCCCATTCCGATCATCGCCGACAGCGGGAACGGCTGGCACCTGCTCTATCGGATCGACCTTCCCGCCGACGACGGCGGACTGGTCCCGCGTGTCCTGAAGGCCCTGGCTCGACAGTTCTCCGACGAGCAGGTCGACATCGATGTCAAAGTCGGCAACGCGAGCCGGATCTGCAAGTTGTATGGCACCCTGGCCGCGAAGGGGCAGAACACCCCGGCGAAAGAGCGACGAAGCCAAGGAGAACCCACCGAGCGGAACGCCGAAGGGACGAGCAGCCGGGGTCGGAGGCATGTGGACAATCAGCAGCCTGGAGCGGATCACTCCAGACCATCGAGCAGACTGCGCTGGCCCTTTACGACTTTCGTGCGTTTTCGAGTGGGGGGAACCTCCAGGGCCTCCTCGGCTTTGAGGGTGTCGAGTGTGACGAGTGGACCGCTGCAAATACTCTCCAGCAGATCGGCCTGTTGCGGCTCCAGTTCAATCACCAGTCCGAGGACATGCAGCAGGTCGATCAGGTCGGTGGTGTAGTCGGCGATCCAGTGATCGGGTTG
>JAYSVZ010000659.1:0-11223 GCA_043718305.1 Planctomycetota bacterium
AGCGGTGTAGAAATAAAGTCATGATTCGCACACAGGTTCAATTCCCAGATCCGCTCTACGAGCGGTTGAAAGCCATTGCCGCGCAACACGGCTGGTCGCTGGCTGAGGTGCTGCGCAAGGCCGCCGAACATTTCGCCAGCCGCTTTCCCGAGGAACCAGCCCCGCGCGGAGCATGGCATTTTCCGACGTTGGATTGCGGCGGTGACTTTCTGGTTGACCCCGCCGAATTGCATGCCGAATCCGATGCCATCCTCCAGCGGTCCAGCCCATGATCCTGTCGGCTGACACCAATCTGTTTTTGTACGCGGCAAATCCGGATGCTCCGCAACATGCTGCGGCGCTTCGATTCTTTGCAGAAGAGGCGATCTCCCCGCAGCGTTTCTTGGTGTGCGGCCTTGTGCTGGTGGAGATTTATATGCAACTCCGAAATCCAGCCGTGTTCCGCAAGCCTCGAACGGCCCGAGAGGCGGCCACCTTCTGCGAGGCACTGCGGTCAAACCCGGAGTGGGAATTCGGCGACTACGAACCCGATGTTGCTGTGGCGTTGTGGACTTGGGCGGCAACCACCCAGACCAGTTTCCGTCACATCATCGACGCTCGCCTGGCATTCACACTGCGACACCATGGCGTGACTCACTTTGCCACCGCAAACGTGGACCACTTCCGGGAATTTGGTTTTGAAAAGCTGTGGAGTCCGGTCTGAGAACTCTCTCGAATCAGTTCGACTCCGAAGTGGATCAGACACCCCAGCTTCCTGGCCGACCGTTCGCCTTACTCGGTCTTGGCGGTCCCCAGTTCGACGAAGCTGATCTGGCGCATCGGTTTTCCGTCGGGCATGATCTGTTGAGTGCAGACATCGACGAGCTTCAGCAGTTCCTCGTAGTGCAGCCGCTTGTCGGCATGCACTTGAATGCGGTCAAAAGGGACCGCCTTGAGTCCGAAGATCGACTTGAGGTGGAGATTCAATTGCTTCAGTGAGGTCGGGGTCAGGCGACCAATCACCACGACTTGGCGACCCACGGTGACGGTAGTGGCCTGCCCGTTGTCGGCGGCGGGAACGAGAATATCGAGCGTCTCGACAAAGGCCCCACTCCCGCCGCCCCCCGTCGTCGATTCCGTCGACATCTCGACGTTCGTGATCGGAACCGGCGGCGGCATGTGCATCTGGAAGTACCCCTCGACCGGCGTGGGGCGGAACGTCAGGATGAAGAAAGCCAGCAACTGAAAGGCCATGTCGAGCATGGCGGCCAGATTCAGTTGGACTTCGCCGGGAGGCTTTTTTTTGTGGCGGCGACGGCTCATGGCTGTTTCTCCTCCTTCTTGTTCATCGCGCTGAGCGCGATTTGCCGGTAGCCATGAGCCTGGCAGAGTCGAATAATTCGGAGCACATTCCCAAAGTCGGTGGTCTTATCCGCCCGGACGATCACCGGCACGGGGAGTTCGCCCGACTCATCCACGGGGGTTCCCTGAGCCTTGAGTTGCAGTCGCACCAGCCGGGCCTCGTTCGGGACAAAGGTCTCAATCACGACGGGATGGCCGTGCGATTTGACTTGTCCCTTGATGTCGATATTGAGCAATAGCGGCTCATACGTGCCGACATAATCGAGAGGCCGCGCGGACCCCAGGACCGGCAACTGCAACGTGAGATCGAGAGCAGCGCCCTTGAAGTTAATCACGAGCATAAAGAACGTGATCAACTGAAAGACCATGTCGAGAATGGGCGTCAGATTGGGTTCGACGCCCTCGGTCGAATGTCCAGACATGGGTCACTCCTCGGATGTGGCATGGGCATCTTGCCCATGTGGTAAACCCTGGGAATCACGGGCGAGACGCCCGTGCCACAGACTTTTTCAACCGGCTGTTAAGCGGGCGGTGCCGCTGCGGGCTTCGCGCGGGCCGATCCGTGGACCCGCATGATGAAGTCATCGGCCAGATTGATCGCATTGAGACTGAGCGAGGCGATCTTGTTCTTGAAGACCGCGAACAGGAAGATGGCCGGAACGGAGATGGCCACTCCTTCGAAGGTAATCAACAGGGCTTCCGAGATGCCGTGGGCGACCTCGCTGGCCTTCATCTCGCCTCCCTCGGCGATTTTGCTGAAGCTCGTCATCATCCCTTTGAGTGTTCCCAGCAGCCCGATCAGCGGACCGAGCGAGCCGATGACCGCCAGCATGCTGTTCTTCTTTTCCATCTCGATGGTAATCGCTTCCCCGGCCCGGTCGACCGATTCGCGGGCTTCACTCAGCCCATTCGACAGGGCGGGGAGACCGGCCGCTACCAACTGGCCCAGTTCGCACTGGCTCTCCTTGGCGATTCGCAGGATTCCCGCGTAATCGCGAGCCGCCAGCAGCTTGTCCATATCATCGATCAACCCTTGAGGCGCGATCAGTTCTGGGCGCAAGTCCTGGAAGAGCCGCACGACTTGCTGCACGAAGTAGAAGAACATCGCCAGCAACACGCCGCCGATCCAGCCCGAGGTCTTAATCAACCACACCAACATCCTCTGCTGCTCAGGCTCTGCGGCAGGTGCCGCAGCCGGGTCTACCGGGGCCGGTGCGGCGACTGGAGCCGCTGCGGGAGCCGTCGCCGGGGCTTCTTGCGCGAAGGCCAAATTCGGCCACGCCAGCGAGACACTGAAGACGGTGATTAGCCCCCCGACACAACATAGGACGGCGGCCCACTGTCGCACAAAGACGGACATTCAGAAACTCCCGTGACCATGACCAATCACCAAGCCCGCAGCGCCCAGCGCCCAAACGCCGGTGGCCCCTCTTCATCTGGAATGTATCACATCGGAAACCAACGAGACACTCCACTCGAGTGGGAGGGAACTCCAGGTGTCGGAGCGAATGACGGTAGCCCGGCCAGGCGAAATGGATGGGTTGGAGTCCAGCCTTGAGGCTGCTCCGGGGTATCGCACCGGCTACTGGAACTCCAACGGCAAGAACTGATCGCAACCGGCCTCGATCAACCGCCCCTCTAAGATGTCTCGCCGTTCGTAGTCGTTGAATCCATTCAGTCCGGAGTACAAGGCATTCCCCAGCACCAGCACTGCGACCTCGACGACCCGCATCGGGAGCCGGAACTCGCGGAGGTCGGCGTAGATCTCTTGTTCGCTCAGGATCTCGCCGAACTTATGACCGCGAAACGTCAGCTCGATTCCCCGCAGGTTGGGAATCCATTCGTAATCGAATGGTCCGTAGCGGAGCCGTCGATGGATCACCCAGATGCGGGTGTCTTCGATGAGAACTCCATGTGTACGCTGCTCGGACATTGGTGACCTTCCGTGCGGCTTCGGATCGAAGGCCGCAAGACCCACCGTATGCGACGAGAGCAGCCCGCTCAAGAGGGGCGGTAAAATTCGCCGCCCGGCGACCACTTCGTCGGCAGATTCCTCCGTTTCACTCCGCAACCTTGTCCTCCGACACATGGGGAAAGCTAGGCAATCTGCCCCGGTGTGGCGAATCGATCGCACCTCGCAGGCCGACTTTGCCGATGATGCTGGTACGACTGGTTGTTCTCATTGGATGGGATTCCAGAGAACGTCCGCCAACGGTAGTTTGCTGCGCCGCATCGCGGTCTTGCGGCGTGGCTTCGTTCAGTGAAGGGATTGAAGATGACTCAGTGGACACGTCGCGCAGCCATCCAGGCGACCGGGGGCCTGCTCCTTGGTTTGGGGTTTGGGGCGTCTGCTTTTGCGGGCGGGGCTGAAAACAAAACCATTCAGTGGCAACGCGATCTGAAGACAGCGCACCGCTTGGCGATCGAACAGAACAAGCCGATGATGATCGTCTTTGGAGCGGAGTGGTGTGGGTATTGTAAGAAGCTGGAGAAGACCACCCTTTCGAATACTCAATTGTCGAAGTACATCAACAGCACCTTTATCTCGGTGCATATCGATGTCGATGAGCAGGAGCGCGTGGCCCAGATTCTGGAGGTCAAGTCGCTTCCCTGCACGATCATCCTGAGCCCGAATGCCGACCTGCTGGGTCGCGTCGAGGGCTTCCAACAGCCATCCCCGATGTACCAGAAGCTGGTCGCGGCCGAGAAGATTCATGGGGATACCGGGAACGTGGCCCTTTCCGGACGGTAGATGGGGGCGCAGCGCGGCTCACCCAATTTGGGGCGGCATGCAGACATTCATTTCCCGCAGCCACTCTGTCGCGGTAGAATCCAGACGTACACAACTTTCTCGCCTTGGGAGATGGATGATGCGTCGCTGGTCCGTGTTCAGTCTGTTCATTGTGGTGGTCATCGCCGGATGCGCTCCGGCTCCCGCTCCCGAGAAGTCCACTGGAACGACTCCGGCTTCTTCCCAGGAAGTCTCCCTGTCCGATGAGGACCAGGCGCTCGTCGACAAGCAGAAGACTTGCCCCGTGGGCGGAACTCCGCTGGGCGATCACGGCACGCCCATCAAGGTGATGGTCGGCACTCGGGCCGTCTTTATCTGCTGCGAAGGGTGCCGCCAGCCGCTCCTGGATGAGCCAGAAAAGCACCTGGCGACGCTCGACGCAGCCACGGCTCCTGCTCTGGAATCAGTTCCGGCCAGTGAGACCCCAGCCGCCCCGGCACCGAAGGAAGCCCCGAAAGCGGACGAAACCGCTCCGGTCAAGGAATCGTAGTCGGTGGTCAAAGTCGGCCCCACAGGTTTCACGCGTGAGTAGCACACGGCTGCGACCCCACAAAAAAGCTCGTCGGCAGAGGCCGACGAGCTTTTTCAGTTACCCGACCAGGATTCGAACCTGGACGAACAGAATCAAAATCTGTTGTGCTGCCGTTACACTATCGGGTATCTCGCGAACGGGAGACACCCCAGCCAAGGCTCAGGTTCACCCAACGCGTCGTCGGCAGTTTATCGTTTCAGCAGACGCCGACAAGCTGAACCTCGAAGGAATACAAGTTCGGGTCACAGTGAATCGATGGGGTTACCGCACGATCTCCGTTCCGATCCCGGTGTCGGAGTAGATCTCCAGCAACAGTGAATGCGGGATCCGGGCATCAATGATATGAATCTTGCGGACTCCGGCTTCGAGCGCCTCCAGGGCGGCCTCGACCTTGGGAACCATTCCGCCCGCCACGACACCCGTGCGAATCAACTCACGCACGCGAGGCACATTCAAGTTCGACTGAAGCGTCGTCGGGTCATTCTTGTCGAGATAAATCCCCGGCACATCGCTCAAGAAGACCAACTTCTCTGCTCGCAAGAGTCGGGCCACGGCGGCGGCGGCAGTGTCGGCGTTGACGTTCAGGCGGCCGCCGTCTTTATCGAGGGCCACCGAGGGAATCACCGGGATTGACCCCGCCCGACAGGTCGCGGTGAGCAACTCGCGGTTGATATTGGTGACCTGCCCCACGCGGCCCAGGTCGATCTCATGCCCCGCATCGTCCTTCATGGTCAGGCGCTCCCCGATCAAGACGTTCTGGGACCGGAAGTTCATCGGCACCGCCCGCCCGCCGAGATTCCGAATCTCATCGACGAGTCCCTCGCACAACTCTTCGGCCAGCACGCGCGAGACAATGTCGAGCGTCGCCTCGTCGGTGTAGCGGCGTCCGTTGACCCACTTGGGTTCGATGCCCGCGGTCTCCATCGCCTTGTTAATCGCCTTGCCGCCGCCGTGAATCACGATCGGCCGCATCCCGACCGCCTCCATAAAGAGCACATCGCTCAGGCACCGCCGGACCGATTCCGTATCGTCCAGCGCAGACCCGCCCAGCTTGATGACGACGTACCGATCCCGGAACTGCCGAATCCATCCGAGGGCTTCGACCAGAACCTGAGCCTTGCGAATCGCTTCATCCACGGCGGGGGGACTTCCACGTAAAGGGAGTGACCACCGGCAGAAAGCCTCCACCGGTTTGTTGCGCCGGAATTGTTCAGGTTGGGGAAATGCCTGTCAACAGGGTCGAGGTTGCTCGGGGAAACATGGCGACTAAAGCTTGTGGCTATGCGATAAGGCTGGTCTGTCGGTGCCCCTTCGAGGCGGAAATGGGAAAACGGGGCGATGATCGCGTCGCGTGATGCTTCAATTCTGCGCTGGCGGGCTAGGGCGACACTACCGGGCAGTCCACCCACCGTCGACGGTGAGCAGGCTGCCGACCATGTAGCTGCTGGCCTGGCTGGCGAGGAAGATGGCGGCTCCCTGGATCTCTTCGAGGCGGCCCCAGCGGTTCAAAGCGACGGCCCCGACAATGAACTTCAGCGCCTCTTCCGAGGTCGCGATCGGTTCATTCATCGGGGTCAGAAACGGACCCGGACAAATCGCGTTGCAGGTAATCCCGAACGGAGCCAACTCCAGACCCAGTGCCCGCGTCATCTGTACGACAGCTCCCTTACTCGACGCATACGGCGTCCGGTTCGCCAGGCCGACCACGCCGAGCGTGCTGGCCATATTGATGATCCGGCCGTAGTTCGCCCGCTTCATGTGCGGGACGACCGCCTTCGAGCAGAGCCACAGTCCGTCGACGTTGATGTCGTGAACCTGTTTGAACTGCTCATACGTCAAGTCTTCGATCGGCCCGCGGATGTTGATTCCGGCGTTGTTGATGAGGATATCGACCTTGCCGAATTGCTTGATCGTGGTCGCGACGAGGGCCTCGACATCGTCGACTTTCGTCACGTCGGCTGCGATGCCGATCGCTTGGCGACCGTAGTCGTGGGCGATTCCTTGGGCGACCTGCTCGACCTCGCTCAGCGTCCGACTGGCGAGAACGACATCGGCTCCCGCTGAGGCCAGGCCAGCCGCCATCGCCGCTCCCAGTCCTTTGGATCCGCCCGTGATGATCGCCACGCGACCGGTTAAATCGAACTGCTTGATGCCGGGGAGCATGGGTTGGTCCTTAGAGAATCCACAAGGCGACATACCAGTTGAGGAACCAGCCCAGCGGCGGGATCAGCCCCGCCAGTTGATAGAGCGGTTCGTAGAAGATGGCGACCAGGTTCGGGTCGCCGACATGCTTGCCTGCGTACCAAGTCCAGTAGAGCGGGCCGATCGACAGCACGTAGATCGTCCAGGTCACGACGACTTGGATGATCGTCAGTCGCCACCACCGCCAGCGAGCGCTGGGTCCATCCGTCGGCCGGGGGGACGCGGTGGCGGGGATCGAACTTGTGGGGGGAACGTCGGTCACGGGGCCTCTTGGGTCGGCGTCACAGGGGGCGGTTCGTCGGACTTCTGGCGACGCGCGGGCGGTCAGGGATCAGACGCGTGGCTTGCTTCCTCTGGCTTTCGAGACACGACTTTCCGGGCAACCACCTTCCGTTTCCGTTTCACGGTCTTGGCTGCGGGTTTCTGGCTATCGGCAGTCTTCATCGCCCCCACACGGATAACCGCCCCCTGAAGTTGTTCCACAACCCATGCATTCAGGCTCTTGCCGGAAAGAATCGCAGCCACATTGACCTGTCGATGAAGATCCGGCGGAACACGGGTCACGAACTGGCCAGAGAAGGGCTTGTCGGGAGACTCGTTCCGTTTTTTGCAAAACTCAAGGTAATCGTCGACAGACTCGTGGAAGGCCTTCTTCACCTTGGCAACACTGTCGCCCTCAAAGGTGATGACATCGCGAGTGTTGAGGACCTCTCCGTGAATCATGCCAGCCTCGTCGTCGAATTCGACTTTGCCAATGTAGCCTTTGTATTCCATCATGGCATCACTCCCGCTTCTGTCAGGAACTGTGAGCTTGGAGGAGTCAGTTCGAGAGTCGTCTCGCAACGCACCCTCACCCCCAACCCCTCTCTCGGAGGGAGAGAGGAGCCGGAAGAAGGGCGAAACTAAGCTCCGTGGCAGTTCTTGTACTTCTTCCCACTCCCACACGGGCAGGGGTCGTTGCGGCCGACCTTCTTCTCGCGGTTGCGGATCGGTTCGATCACCGAGGGAGCCTGGCCCGGTTGCGGTCCCGACTCGATGAACTCGCGGCCACCCGCAGCCGAGGGAGCGGACTGGGCCGGGGCGGGAGCTTCGGCGATGTTCGCGACGGGAGCTTCGTGGACGGCGGCTGTCTCGTGCCAGACATCGTTGAGGAAGTCCGGGTTCCCTTCGCGTTCGAGGCGGAAGACCGACGAGGTCACCATCTCGGCGATCCCTTCCCACATCCCGTCGAACTGCTCCATCCCTTGCCGCTTGTATTCGACCTTGGGGTCTTTCTGGGCATAGCCGACGAGGCCGACGTTCTGCCGCAGGAAGTCCATGTTGTAGAGATGCTCTTTCCACGAGTTGTCGAGTACCTCGAGTAGCACCAGACGTTCGCACTGCCCCATCTCGGGGCGGTACTTCTTCTCGTACACTTTCATCGCATCGAGGTCGATCCGCTCCGGTGATTGCTTCTTCATTTCGTCGAGATCGAGTTCCGCATCGAACCGGCGGAAGACGAAGTCGTGAAGATCCCGCAGCGCACCGTGGTCCTTCAGCGGGCCGGTCTTACCCTTGATCGCCGGGAAGGCCTTTGCGAGCAGACTCTTCACCTCGGCGGAGACATCATCCTTCGGCAGGGACTCCCGGCTCACGCCCAGAATCCGCTCGGCGAGCGATTCGATCGACAGCGACTGGACTGACGCGGGATCGATCGTGGTGCGGAACCGGTTGCTCGCCCAGTGCAAGAGCCCTTCGCGATCCGCCGGGGTGTTTGGTCCCCCCTGGAACCGCATCAGGCTGATAATCACCGGGAAGCGGGAATCCTGTTCGTCATATCGCTCCCGAACCTTGGCCATCACGGTGGCTGTGGTTTTCTCGGGCTCCTCGTAGCGCTCGAACGTGGATGGCGGAACGGCCAGCCCATACTGATGGTGCAGCCAGCCCGCCAACTGGTTTCGCCCGAAGTCTTCGCTCAGGAAGGCGTCCAGCGGGCTGAAATCGATCTTGTTGATGTGCTCGATAGCCCGGGCGGTCATCGCTTCATGTAGCTGGCCCGGGTCGAACGTCTCGGGTCCACCAGGGAGCGCCACCGACCGCAGATCGCGGGGCGTCGTGTTCTGGCCATACTTGCGATTGAACCAACCACACAGAGCTTGCCAGCTCCACTCGCTCTCGGGCAGGGCCTCGGGAAGGTTCTCTTCGATCTGCTCGCGCAGGAGTGATTCGGCCTGCCGCTCGGCGACGGTGGTCAGGTACATGATGGCTTGGTCTTTATCCATGCCGTGAACATCGTTGGCCTTGAGATCGTCGATCCCCAGTGTCTGCCTGGCCCACGCGGCAACCGTTTCGGCGGGGTACTTCACCGCCAAGAACGTCCCGACTTGCTTCGTGACTTGCGTCTGAATCATCTGCACGACGATGTCGCGGCAGCTTGCTCCGTCGAGCAGTCGCTGGCGATAGGAGTAGACGGTCTTCCGCTGGAAGTCCATCACCTCGTCATACTCGAGGAGGTTCTTCCGCGAGTCGAAGTGCCGCTCCTCGACTTTCTTCTGAGCCTTCTCAATCTGCTTGGTGACCATCGAATGCTCGATGGCTTCCCCTTCCTGCATGCCGAGCCATTCCAGGATTCCCTTGACCCAATCCCCCGCGAAGATCCGCATCAGGTCATCTTCGAGCGACAGGAAGAATCGGCTCGAACCAGGATCACCTTGCCGACCGGAACGGCCGCGCAGCTGGAGGTCGATCCGGCGGGAGTCGTGGCGTTCCGATCCGATGACGTGCAGTCCGCCAAACTCGGCGACCTTGCGGCCTTCGACCTTCATGCCGAGTCGAGCGGAGATCTCATCACTGGTGTCGTCCCAGACATTCTTGGGGACATCGAGCCGCGAGCGAAACTGAGTCTTCAGGTTCTCCCAGGCGAGGTACTCCGGGTTTCCGCCGAGGATGATGTCGGTTCCGCGACCGGCCATGTTGGTGGCGATCGTCACGCCGCTGGCCCGACCGGCCTGGGCGATGATTTCCGCTTCTCGTTCGTGATGCCGAGCGTTGAGCACCTCGTGCTTGATGCCGCGGCGGCCGAGCATGGCGGCCAGCAATTCGCTTTTCTCAATCGATTTGGTCCCGACGAGGATGGGACGGCCCGACTTGTTGACCTCCACGATTTCATTGACGACCGCGTTCCACTTTTCACGTTCGGTCCGGTAGATCACATCCGGAAAGTTGACGCGACAGGTCGGACGATTCGTCGGAATCGCCACCACTTCCAGGTTGTAGATCTTCATGAATTCGGTCGACTCGGTCATCGCCGTCCCGGTCATCCCGCACAGCTTCTTATAAAGCTTGAAGTAGTTCTGGAGGGTGACCGTCGCCAAGGTCTGGGAGACCTGCTTCACGCGGACCCCTTCCTTGGCTTCACAGGCTTGATGCAGCCCGTCGCTCCACTGCCGACCGGGCATCTTGCGTCCGGTGTTCTCGTCGACGATGACGATCTCGCTGCCCTCGACGACGTAGCTCACATCGCGTTTGTAGAGGAAGTGGGCCTTGAGCGACTGGTCAATCAGATGCGGCCACTCCATGTTCCCGGTGGTGTAGAAGCTCTCGACTCCGGCCAGTTGCTCCGCACGGCGAATCCCCGCTTCGGTCAGGTGGCAAGAGTGCTCCTTCTCCTTGACCTCGAAGTCCTGGTCCCGGACGAGTTGCCGGGCGACCTTGTCGGCCTTGGCATACTTGGTGACATCGTCATGCGCGGGGCCCGAGATGATCAGCGGCGTCCGGGCCTCGTCGATCAGGATGTTGTCGATTTCGTCGACGATCGCGTAGTCGAGGTGGCCTTGGACTTGCAGGTCGCGCCGCGACTTCATGTTGTCGCGCAGGTAGTCGAACCCAAACTCGTTGCTCGTCCCGTAAGTGATGTCGCAGGCGTAGTGCGGCTGCCGCTCTTGCGGCTGCATTTGCGACTGAATGGCCCCGACGGTCAGACCGAGCCCGATGTGCGTCGGGCCGACCCACTCCATGTCGCGCTTGGCGAGGTAGTCGTTGACGGTCACGACATGCACCTTGCCAGCCAACGCATTCAGATAAGCGGGCAGGGTGCAGACTAGGGTCTTCCCTTCTCCGGTCACCATCTCCGCGATTTTCCCCTGGTGCAGGGCGTATCCGCCGACCAACTGCACATCGTAGTGCCGCATCTTCAGGTAGCGTTTCCCCGATTCGCGGACGGCCGCAAACGCCTCGGGAAGAATGTCATCGACGGTCTTCCCGTCGGCCAGCATGGCTCGCAGGCGAACTGATGTTCCCTTGAGTTCGGCATCGGTCTGCTTCTCGAAGTGGGGTTCGAGCTGGTTGATCCGGTCGAGGATCGAGCCGGGGATCACCT
>JAYSVZ010000660.1:0-3595 GCA_043718305.1 Planctomycetota bacterium
CGATAGTCGAATGTCTCGGGGATGCGGACCGCCTGGGTCTTGTCCTGGCGGTCGATTTCCTTCTGCTGACGGTTGATGTAGCCCGCGTATTTGATTTCAATTTCGATCTGCTGCCGGGCGCGCGCGGAGAGTGGCAAGGCTGCGAAGTCAGGCGACAGGCTCGCGATCCCCGCGATCGTCATCTCCGGGCGGCGGAGCCACTCTTCGAGGGTTGGCCCCTGGTGCCGCAGCTTGCCGAGTAACGCCAAGCCCCGCGCGAGTTCCCCTTCATACACTACATGCAGGCGACATCGCTCCGCGCTCGCCAGGCCCACTCGCTCCCCGATCGGAGTCAGCCGCCGGTCGGCATTGTCCTGCCTGAGCAGTAATCGAAATTCGGCTCGCGAGGTAAACATCCGGTACGGCTCGTCGACCCCCTTGGTCACCAGGTCATCGATCAACACGCCCAGGTATGCCTGGCTCCGATCGAGGATCAGTGGCTCTGCTCCCTTGATCTTAAGGGCCGCATTAATCCCGGCCAGCAATCCCTGCCCCGCAGCCTCCTCGTACCCCGTTGTCCCGTTGATCTGTCCGGCGAAATACAACCCCGGCACGCGCTTGGTTTCGAGAGTGGGGTAGAGTTGGGTCGGCGGGGCGAAGTCATACTCGACGGCGTACCCATAGCGCATGATCTCGGCCCGTTCGAGCCCCTTGATCGAGCGGACCATCTGGTCCTGGACATCGCGGGGGAGACTGGTCGAGATCCCGTTGCAGTAGAACTCGTGAGTGTTCCGGCCCTCGGGCTCCAAAAAGATTTGGTGCGAGGTCTTATCGGCGAACCGCACCACCTTGTCTTCGATGCTCGGGCAGTAACGCGGCCCGGTCGATTGAATCTGCCCGCTGTACATCGGAGCGCGATGCAGGTTCTGCCGGATCAACTCGTGCATCTCATGATTGGTCTCGGTCAGCCAGCACGGCATCTGCGGCTCGGTGATCTTCTCGGTCAGGAACGAGAACGGCACCGGGTTGTCATCGCCCGGTTGCTCCGAGAGTTGGCTAAAGTCGATCGTCCGTCCATTGAGACGGCACGGCGTCCCGGTCTTGAACCGCTGCAACTCGAACCCGAGCCGCCGCAGGTCGTCCGACAGCGTCCCCGTCGTCCCCTCACCCGCCCGTCCGCCCGCCGACTTCGCCTCGCCGGTGTGCATAATCGCCTGGAGAAAGGTGCCGGTGGTGACGATGACGGCTTGGGCGCGGTAGAGGGCACCGCCACGCACGCGAACGGAGAGGAGTGGCCTAGGGCCAGAGGGAGTCTCTAAAGGAGTTTCCTCTCCGGCCCGAGGGCCTAGGCCCTCGCCCCTAGGCCCCTCTAATCCCTCCACCACTTCCTGCCGAAGCGACAGCCCCTCGGTCTCTTCGACGATCCGCTTCATCCGAAACTGGTATGCCTTCTTATCCGCCTGGGCGCGGGGGCTGTGCATGGCGGGGCCTTTGCCCATGTTGAGCATCCGGAACTGAATGCCCGTCTCGTCAATGCAGCGCCCCATCTCGCCGCCGAGGGCGTCGATCTCGCGGACGATCTGCCCCTTGGCCACGCCGCCAATCGCCGGGTTGCAACTCATCGCCCCGACCATATCGACGCTCATCGTGAGCAGGGCGGTCCGGCACCCCATCCGGGCCGAGGCCAACGCGGCTTCGATCCCGGCATGCCCGGCCCCGATGACGACCACGTCATAATCATAGATGGACTCGGGCATGGGACTCGGGCTCGGGAAGGCGTGACTGCTCTGAGGAAGAGCAGTCTACCGTGTTCCGGTGATCTGTCGCCAATCGGTCGTCGTCAGTCAGTCCTTACTTCGTATGCTCATGGGCATGATCCGTGTGATCATCCGCCGGAATCGCTCCGGAGTAAGGTGTCTCTCCCACGGTGATGTTGAGCTTAGCTGCGGAGGCCGCGTCGTCGAGGTGTTCGATGAGTTCCTTGTCGGTGATCGTAAACCGCGAGGTCTGGCCAGCGGGGTTGCCTTCCTCGGGTTGAGCGGCGAGCTTGAACTGCTCGGGGGTGTCGCCGTGCTTCAGGTTGATGGTGACTTCGGTGGCAGTGGTGGTCGCCGACTTCTTCGCCGAGCTATCAAGCAGGTAGACGGTGACCGCTCCGGTGGCGTCGTCGTGAACGACTTCGGCGTGGTATTCCTCGTTGCCGAGTTCCACGATCACTCCGTGGTGCGGGCCCTCGTGGCCGTGGTCATCGTGCGCCGATGTCGCAGTGGCGGGCGGGGTTGAAACGGGAGGTGTCGCGGCGGGCTGGCAGCCGGTGGCCAACACGCCGAGGGCTGTGAGCAGAGCAAATAGTGGTGTGCGAGGCATTGCAGTGTCCTTAAGAAGAGAGGGAGAGGAGTTGTTCATTGAGGAGATTCGAGAATCGGAGGTCAGTTGAGCGAGGGGGAAGGAAGGGAGTCTGACTTTTGAAACCCGTCCTCTGACTTCCGATTCACCATGTGCTCCTCTTCCAGTTCTACTTCTTCATGCGAATCCCGGACCACTCTTTCGGCGGCCTTGAGACCGAAGAGCCAGAACAGGGCGGGGCGGACGAAGAAGTCGAGCAATGTGGAACTGATGACGCCGCCGAGGATGACGGTGGCGACCGGGTAGAGGATTTCTTTGCCCGGCTGGTCGGCAGCCAGAACGAGAGGGATCAAACCGATCCCGCCTATGAGGGCCGTCATGAGGACGGGAGCCAAACGTTCGAGACCGGCGCGGACGATCATCTCCTTGGACCAGCTTTCGCCCTCGTACTTCACGAGATGCAGGTAGTGATTCAGCAGCATAATCCCATTGCGTGAGGCGATCCCCGCCAGCGAGATGAAACCGACCATGGCGGCGATCGAGAGCGTCTGGTGAGTCAGTACCAGAGCTGCGACCGAACCGATGAACGCCATCGGCAGGGCGGCCATGACTTGCAGCGACAGATTCACCGAGCGGAACATCGTGAACAGCACCAGAAAGACGCCCACCAGCGACACCAGGAACAGCAGCCCCAGCAATCGCGACGCCTTCTGCTGAGCTTCGAACTGCCCGGCGAACTCCAGGTAGTACCCCGGCGGGAGCGTCGCTTGCAGGGGTTTCAATCGCTGTTGAATGTCTTGCACGACATCGACGACACCGCGATCCGACACATTGCACTGGACCACGATCCGGCGGCGGACATTCTCGCGGTTGATGGAGTTCGGTCCGCCCGATTCATAGATCTTCGCCAGCGATTGCAGCGGCACCTGGCCTCCATCCGGGAGGTGGATCGTCAGTCGTTTCAAGGCGTCGATGTTCTCGCGCACATCTTCCTCCAGGCGGAGCACGAGGTCGAACGTCCGCTGACCTTGCAGAATCTCCGACACCGTGACGCCGTTCATCGCGACCTCGATGAACTGGTTCACATCGGCGGCATTCAGGCCATGCAGCAACAACTGATCGCGGTCCAGTTCGATGCGCAGCTGGGGGATGTTCGTCTGCTGTTCGACGATCAGATCCTTGACCCCGGCGATCCCTTCGATGTCGGCTTTGACCTGCTCCGCTTTGACGCGGAGTACATCGAGATCATCGCCGTAGATCTTGATTCCGA
>JAYSVZ010000067.1:0-8002 GCA_043718305.1 Planctomycetota bacterium
TGGTGCGACGGACTTCTTGGACTTCACTGACATGCTTCGATCTCCTCACAGGATAGGATACTCTCCTTTTCCCGCGCCCACAAAACGTGGGGAAGTCCAAAGTCCAAAGTAGGAAGTAGGAAGTACCTCCAATTTCACCAGCACAGATCACATTTAATCGCTACAAACGGTCTGTCAATGCCTTTTTGAATTGCATCTTAGAGAAAACGGGCGGGGCTATCGAACACTCATCAGCAGCGGTAGGGCGATGGCCAAAGCCAGCCACCAGAACATGCGGTAGCATTCTCGGCGGAAGCCGATCGACTGGCTGTCCAGAGGGGCTCCCTTCGCGTAGCCGCGGAATCGTGGCCACCAGCGGGGGACCGACTGGCAATAGGCGGCGTACTCTTCGCCGTGGCGGCTGGCCATGACCGACTCCTCGACCGGCACGACCGCAAATAAGTAGAGCATCACCGGCGGCAACATCGCCAGGGCCAACGCGGGACTCTTCAGGAACAGCGGAAACGCCGCCACCATCAAAAACGTCCCCCAGTAGAGCGGGTTGCGACAAAGCGAATACGGCCCGGCACAAACCACAGCCACACTTTTCCTGGCACAGATATAGCTCGACGACCAGATACGAAGGGCGGCTCCCGCGCAGAAGAGCGGCCAGCCCAACAGTTCCCATTCCAGATTCGAGAGAGGAGTGAGTTCCGCCGGGCGATCCAGAGCGATGCGGATTAACCCCAGCGTCAAACACAATGCGGTGATCCGCATTCGATTTCGGTAAGCAAAAGACTGCCGGACCGACGCCAGCGGCAGGGCCTCAGCGATGTAGATCCCGGTCCCCTGCGGAGCCATTCGCTCGCAGGGGGGGACGGGAACGGGGGTGGCAACACGATTCATCAACGGCGTCCTTGCGATGAACAACGCATCCTCACGAGGGTACTTGTAGCATAGAATCCTCGGTTTGCATTCAGAGACGAGTCGATAATGAGTAATAACTCATCAAGCGTCCGGCCCCAGCCGCCATCCGTTCTTTAGGCCCCACGGGCTGGCCATTCTTCTAGCCAGGGCTGAAGGCCCTGGTCCCGTCGGCCCCGCGCGAGGCCAGGCCTGAAGGGCCGACCGTTCGGGTTTCGCGAGCGAATGGTCGGGCCTTCAGCCCTTTCGGATTTCAGGGCGGGGCGACTTCCCCAGGGGCGATGCCCCTGGTTGGAGGAACAGCTGGCCCCTTGGGCCGGAAGAGGGAAGTTGGGCGACTTCCGTTTCGGGTGATGAGTGACTTCCGCTGTGGGGGACTAGAACTCCCCCACAATCTCACTCCCACTTCGCGTTCCGAGCGATCTCCACACGGTGAGGGCGATCGAGTCGGAGACACTGCGGACTGACCCATCGAGCAACGCGACGTGGACCATTCCGGGGTGGTAGCTGCGGGCGGTTACGGCGGCATAGGTCGGTTCAGTCGGGCTGGAGCCTTCCTCGCGGGAATTGAAATCGATGTCGTATGTGTATCCATCCGAGTGCCGGTAATGCACTGGAACGTTGGGCGAAAAGACGGTGGTGAAGCCAGTATCGTGGACAACCCCTTCACACCATTCCGTGTGCCCACCATTCTCGTCCAGGTCTTGTCCCAACTCAAACTCGGCGGCCCCCGCCCAAGCCAAAAAGTCCCCTGGGCTGGTGGGAATCGCCGGTCCGGGATTGACCGTATTATGAAAGCCAGACTGAAAAGTCCGGACTTCGGTGGCAGCCAAAGTGTGGGACATGCCATCCACAATCGAATGGGGGCCGACAGAACTATTTGGGAAGAAGACCCCATCTCCCCCCCGTCCAGTTCGGGGGTCGTACACGAACCACGTCCCGAAGTTGAACGCAAAGTTGACGGGCTTCACAAGCCCTTCTTCTGGTCCGCCATCGCAGAGCTCATCCGAATGCGGATCGCTGGGGCAGTTGAAAACGGCCACGTTGAGCCTCGGCACGCCCGACGCAAGATTGATCGGATCTTCCCATTCCAGATCGAGCCGGATCTGATGGTAGGCATTCGCGTGGTCCAGGTACGGCAGCAGTCGGCCATGGACCGACCATGAACTTTGACGCGAGAAGACGGAGCCAGGCGGGTAGACGCGGTTTGATGCCTCGTAATTGTGAAGGGCCAGTACGATTTGCTTCAGGTGATTGCGGCACTGCGTCCGGCGGGCGGCCTCCCGAGCCTGTTGCACAGCGGGCAGGATCAAGGCGACAAGCAAGCCCATGATCGCCATCACGACCAGCAACTCGATCAGCGTGAAGGCCTCACGTCGTTTCATGCAGGCTCCGCCTCCTTGGCCACCGGTGACTCACTCTCGCCGGACTCACTCTCGTCGAAATCGCGATCAATTACTACGGGATGCCCAGGAAGCACAACGAGGAATCGGGAACCCACACCGACCTCGCTCGTCACCGTGATCTGGCCTCCGTGGGCCTCCGCGATCGATTGGCAAATCGCCAGTCCCAGTCCGGTCCCGCCCGCCGAGCGAGTTCGTGAGGCGTCGACGCGGTAGAACCGGTCAAAGATTCGCGGCAGGTGGCGTTCCTCGATCCCAGCTCCGGTGTCTTGGACAGAACAGTGCCAACGGTGACCCACGACTTGGGCCGACACGCGGATCTCACCACCTCGGGGCGTGTACTTGGCAGCGTTTTCCAACAGATTCCAGAACAGCATGCTCAACCAGATATCGTCGCCATTGAGCCCCCAGGGTGGGAAGACCGACTGCTCAATCCGCAGACCGTGTGTTTCGGCGAGTGGCCGAAACCGATCGATAACATCGAGTAGTAAAACATCGACTCGCATCTCTTCGAACTGGGCGGTTTGCTGTCCCGAGTCGTGTCGGGACAGCAGCAGCAGTTGGTCCACCAACTCGCTCATATGATTGGTTTCGTCGAGCGTCTCTTGCACCACGCGTTCGTACTCGTCGGAGGTTCGCATCGCGCGTAATGTGACCTCGGCCCGAGCCTTTAAGGCCGCAATCGGCGAACGCAACTCGTGAGCGGCGTCCGACGTGAACTGCTTCATCTGCGTAATCGACACCCGCAACCGCTCAAACGCCGCATTCAATGTCGTCGCGAGTTGTCCGAGTTCGTCGTTGACGTTCTCCACGGTAATCCGCTGATGAAGATCTTCGGCGGAGATTCGCCGGGCTGTGTCGGACATCTGTTCCAGCGGACGGAGCGCCTGCCGAGCCAATAGATTTCCCGTCACAATCGAGACGAAGATGGCAATCGGAAGCGACGCCAGCAGTGTCCCTTGATACCAGCGAAACTCTTGCCGCATCGCAGCTCGCGGCGTCACCACTTGAAGCAGAAGTGGAACCGAGTGAGAGTCGCGAAACGGCATCGTGAGCAGCCGAAAGTTCCCCTCTGGAAGATCGATGTTTTCGTAGCGATGCCCGCGCATCTGAGCGGGCGGACCGGGGTAGGGGAGCTTCACGCGTGTCAGATAGCGGCTGCGAAAGAGTGGTTGGCCGTTCTCGTCGAGCACTTGGAAATGGTAGTTCTCGTGGACGGCATAGCGCTGATCGAGTTGAGAACTCAACGCCTTTGGGTCGTCAATCCGCCGCATGTCCTCGATCAGTTCTTGAAGCTCTTCCATGAAGAACTTGTCGACTTGATCGGTCAGGTGAGCATGCACAGCAAACAACATCGCCGCGCTAAAGGCGCAGAACAAGAGCGTCAATACCGCCGCGTTCCACAGAGTCAATTTCCAGCGGATGGTCCATCGGTTCCAGTTCACGGGGTGTCACCCAGAAGATACCCTTCACCGCGAATGGTGTGCAGCAACTTGGACCACTCCGGTCGCTCCAGCTTTTTGCGTAATGCTTTGATCTGGACATCAATCACGTTGGTCCAAGTGGCCGTCGACACTTTCCAGACATCGCGGGCCAGAATCTCTCGAGTGACGACCTGATTCTTATGGCGCAGGAAATAATCGACCAGCTCAAACTCCCGGCGGGTCAGCTCGATCTTCTCGCCGTGACGAGTGACCGTGCGGGCCAACAAATCCATCTGCAAGTCCCCGTGCCGCAGAACGGTGTCGGCAGCAAAATTGCGGCGCTGAAGTGATCGCAATCGCGCCAGGAGTTCCGCAAAGGCGACCGGCTTCACCAGATAATCGTCGGCCCCAGTATCGAGTCCCAGCACACGGTCTTCCAGTGTATCGCGGGCCGAAAGAATCAGCACCGGAACCGCGAGACCCGCCTTTCGAATCTCAGTCAGCGTCTGCAGCCCATCCCCGTCCGGGAGTTGCAGATCAAGCAGGATGGCATCGAGCGGTTCCCGCTTGGCGATCACCAAACCCTCGACACCACTCATGGCCGTGAAGACGCGATACCCCTCCTCCTCCAATCCGGACTTGAGACTGGCCAGGAGCGTGCGATGGTCTTCGACGATTAAGAGTGTCGCCATCCGAGAGTCCGTCCAGCCAGCAGGATTGTTGAGATGCATCTTATCGAAGACGGCTGGGGATTCAGTGGGAAGGGGATGCCATTTCTAATCGAAAACTCATGAATACGAGAACATCCCGAGTTAGGAACTTCCCGTCTCGAGCTGTCTTGAGACCACCGGGCCGCGTGGCCACTCGGCATCTACATCGACACCCGCCTGAGCAACCACCAAAAGGCGATCAGCATCGCGCTGAAGACGCCGATCGCCAAATAGCCGAGACTGACAAAGACCTTCTTCAAGTCATCGATGGGCTTGAGCGCGATGTCACGCCGCTCCTGAACAATGGCGATCCATTTGGTGTTCTGAACACGGGACCATGCCGCGAGCCATTGGCCCTTATAGATCGGATCCAATTCTCCGATGGGGTCGATGTAGCGATCGGTCCGCTCGTTCTCTGAGTTCTGAATCAAGGCGGCCTGGGTCTCATCAATGAAGAGATGATCCTGCCGATTCTCCATGTTGGCGGCGGTCATCCAGTGGTGATCGAGGAGGGCCAGACTTCGCTTGCCAAGCCGCTCATCGTCCACAACTTGAGCCAGAGCGAGAAAGCGTTGGTCGGGTTTCGCTTCGCCTTTGAGCTGGACTTCCCAGGGGTTCAGTAAGTCGGTTAAGTGCAGTGATCGTCCCAGGACGCCGAGCACCTGTTGGTGCTTCTCGTCCCAGACCGGAACGGCGATCGCAATGGCAAATTGTCCGGTCGCCGAACTTTTGTAGGCAGCCGATACGCCGCTCTTGGTGCGGGGCTGGAGACTGTCTTGGGCCAGTTCCGAAGCGATGTCGCTCCCTTGACCGTGGAAATAGTCTCGATGGTGAAAGCGTTCTCCGACGGTCGACTTGCCGCTATCCCCGACGGGATGCCGGTAAATCTGTCGCCCCTTCGCGGTGGTGAGAAACCAGCTTCGATCCTGATGCCGCTTGCCCGCTTGGAGCTTGGCAGCGTTGAGCTGTTTGACGGTGGCGACCAGTGCCGTGGGGGAGGCCGTGTCTTCTTGGCACACCGCGATGAGCTGTGCTTCGGTCAGGGGGGCCGCCTCGACGATATAATTGCGAACTTCGGGCCGGGCGGCTTCGGCCTCTAACTCCTCGATTCGGGTCAGAATCTCCTGGTTCACACTCTCGGCCAGGATTCGCGCGCTAATCACTTCCCCAGCGAGAGACCGTTGCAAGAGGTTCTGCTGGGCAGTTTCGACGATGCGGTCGGTTGCCGTATCAGCCATCCAGAGCATCGCGGCCAGGAAGATAATCGGTCCAACCAAAGCCAGCAGTACGATCTGCTGCCGAGACCGAGCCCGATCGCGCTGCTCGAACTTGTCGAGAACCAGTTGGGCGTTCGCCAACCGCTTGGTCGGGTCACGTTCCAGGCACTTGTCGATGATCTCGATCAGCCGTCGATCGATCCCCGGGACTTCGCGATGCGCAGCCGGAGGCGGACTCTCCATCAGGAGTTTGCGGTACGCGGCCAAGCGATCTTCGGTGGTCCCCGCCTTTTGGAGTTGCGATTCCACCCCCGCGATGCGCCCGGGGGCGCTTCCGGTCAGCATCTGATACAGCAACGCCCCGAGGGCGTACACATCCCACCGTGCATCCGGCACCCCATCCAGAACAGCCTGCTCCGGGGCCATGTAGAACAGCGTCCCCAGCGCGGGCGTGCGTTCGCTCGACAACCGCGACTGTCCAAAATCGCACAGCCGCGCATCCCCTCCCGCATCGAACAGCACGTTCGCGGGCTTTAAATCGCAGTGCAGCACCCCGCTGCCGTGAGCGTGAATCAGGGCCTGCGTCATGGCCCGCGCGATGCGAACCGCATCCTCGACGGGGAGCCGGCCCCGCTCCAGCTTCTGGGCCAGCGACCCGTTCTCCAGGTACTCCATCACGAAGTACGGTGGATCATGGTCCCATGCCACATCGAGCAGCCGCACAATGTTTCGCGAGGTATACAGCACCGCCAGTTTCTCGACCTCGCGGCTCAGCAGTGACCAATCAACCCCGCGGCCCCGCGCATAGAACTTGATCGCCACTTTCTTCCCGGTCCGCAGCTCGCGGGCCAGCCACACCGACCCAAACGACCCTTCGCCCAGACACTGCTCCACCTGATAACCCGGCACAGCCCCCGGGGTTTGCAAGGAGCGCAAGCTCAACGCTTGCGACACCTCGCGCGCAGCCGAGTCCTGGACTTCAGTCCCTTCCAGGGACGGCACAGACACAGATTCAGGCAACAAAGTCACGCAGGCAATCTCCTCGCAGGCAGGATACCATAGCCGCAGGCGAAGGGAAGTTTTGAGGTCGATGAAGTCGTCAGACGGGTGTACTTTCACGATCCAGAAAGCTACTTTGACATCCCAGTCGCAGCGCCGTTCATCCGCCGAGTCGCTGGCATCGGCATCGACAGGATTGTGCCACCGAATTGATCACGATGGCGGTTCAGCTCACGGACGATCAGCAAACTCAGAAAGCGAACGATTCGGAAACAGACGCGAGGGAAGTCCCGGCATCCGATCGAGATTCAACGTCGCTCCACGAAGGCGCTCACCACAAGGCAATTGAGAAGAGGTGTTCCGATGTCCCGATTCCCTGCTGTTTCGGTCTTCAACACTCCGATGGGGTGGTTCGCCCTTCTCGGCACGGAGGCGGGCTTACGTCGGATCGTGTTTGGCCATCCCACAGCCAAGGCTGCCCGCGAGGCGATTGGTGATCACCCAGCAAGCTGCACCGAGCGAGACTGGCATCCGGGACTTCGCCAGCAGTGCGAAATCTTTGCATCGGGCCAGCAGGCAGTTTTTCCCAATGTCGCCATCGATCGCCAGCGCCCCCTGACGATGTTTCAAGAACGGGTCATCGAGATTGTCCGGGCAATCCCACCGGGCGAAACTCTGACCTATGCCCAGGTGGCGACCCTGGCTGGCTCGCCGGGGGCCGCGCGGGCGGTGGGGACGGTGATGTCGTCGAACCCGGTCCCGCTCGTGGTTCCCTGCCACCGGGTCGTTGGTGCCTCGGGGAGCCTGGGGGGGTTCAGTGCCCCCGGCGGAGTCAAAACGAAACGATCCATGCTTGATCGCGAGGCGGTCGGGTGCGGACACTCTTGCTAGTCTTGGTTGGAGTTCAGCCTTCAGGCTGCTCTGGACAGGCTGAAGCCTGAACTCCAACGGTGTCACAGCCAATTCCCTCGGAGGACAAGGCTGCGATAATAGCCATAACATGTTATTGCAATATCAGATGTGACTTTCAAATTGTTGCGAATGTCGAACTCTTTGAGGGACGATCGTTGTTCGGTTGGCAGTTCACTTCTCGGGCATTACAATCCCGCTCCGCAATTCCGTGGATGCGAATCGGACAGAAGCCCCATGACCAAGCGAACTTTCGTCGACGTGAAGACCTCCCTCGCAGAGAAGTACGAGCGGCTGGCTCGGCTGACAAGCAGTGAGCCAAAGCGGATCGCCTTCTCGTACAACGCGCTGAAGTACCGTCGGCAGGCTGCGCAGGCTCTGCGAGACGGGCACAAGTAGTTCTTTCTGGACCGCTGTGAGTGGTTCGCTGAACTGAC
>JAYSVZ010000661.1:0-3593 GCA_043718305.1 Planctomycetota bacterium
TGAGCCGCATGGATGCCCTGACGGCCGTTTCGACCTTGCAGGGAATGTTCATTCGGGATGGGAACACCGCCCCGACGATTCAAGCGGACACGCTCGGACGCCAAGTGATGGTTCGCGGTACCGCCGATCAAGTGGCCCAGGTCAAAACCCTCCTGACCCAACTTGGCGAGGATGGGTCGGGTCGTCCGAAGGGGAGCGATGCGGGCCGCCTGCGCCGCTACCCGATCAGTGGCCGCGACCCCGATGAGTTGTTACCGCTTCTCGAACGGATGTGGGGTACAGCCTCTCCGAACCCGATCCGCATCGTGCTCCCCAAGGAGCGGGATGCCGAGTCGAACCGGTCCAACAGCGGTCCAATCCGAGACATCATTCGCCCAGAGCGGGCCACTCAAATCCGGACCGAACCGTCCGCGAGAAACGTTCCCCCTGCCACCAAACCGCGCGGGACCACGGTTCGCAAGGCAGCCCTGCAAACGGTGGCTGCTGAAGAGGAGCCAGCGCCTCCTGGGGCGGCTCCGCCTGCGGAAGTCACTCCCGCCCCGAAAGCTGCACCTGCGAAGCCGACCGCGGAAGAAGAGGCCGCCTATGAGCGACTGCTCCAACTCTTCGCGGACGAGCCGACGGAGGGGCCGATGCCCGGTTTGGAACAACCCCCAGTGGGACCGGGAACCCGCGAAGGCGAGATGGAAATCCCATCCAAGACTTCACCGGCTACAGCCCCGGCCACCGACGCGCCCCCCGTCATTGTGACGATCCGGGGCGACGAGTTGCTGCTGACCTCGGATGACCCAGCAGCTCTCGACCAGATGGAAACGATGCTGGGCGAGATGATGGAGGTTCTGCCGCCGCGGATCGAGTGGACCGTCTTCCCGCTCCAGTCGGCGGATGCGACCGAAGTCGCGACAATGCTTGAGCAACTCTTCCCCGATAGCTCGGTCAGTTCAACTTCCAGTTCCAGCGGGATGATGGGCGCGATGGGCGGCGGGATGTCGTCCTTCGGCAGCAGTCTGATGGGGATGACGGGCCTGGGGAACATGGCTGCCAGCCCGCAAACGCTTCAGATCATTCCCGAAATTCGGCTCAACGCCCTCTTCGTCTCGGGACCGATCGGCAAGGTCCGCGAGGTGCAGGAGATGCTCCGCGTCCTCGACACATCCGACCTGGGTGATAGTGCCCGCAGCAAGACCTCGCGGATGGTCCAGTTGGACTACGCCGATGCGACCGAAGTTCTGGATGTTTTGAAAGAGACCTACAAGGGTTACCTGGAAGACGCTGGCAACAACCCCCAAGCGAACGCCCTGGCCATGCTGATGGGCGGCGGGCGCGGTGGGAACCAGAACCAGAATCAAAAGCCGAAAACGCAACTCGCGATGAGTGCGGACAAGCGGACCAACCAGATCATCGTCTGGGCCGATGAGTCTCTCTATCAGGAAGTCGAATCCCTCGCGATGTCGATGGATAAGGCTGCTCGCGAGGCCAAGCGAACGGTCCGCGTGATGCCCCTGGTGAACACGAACTCGTCCGTGATGACGACCGCCTTGGGCCAGTTGATGCCCAAAGTTAAAGTCAGCACCAGTGGTGGAAATCGGTCGTCGTCTTCAAGTAGTTCCAGCAGTTCAAACTCCAACGGCAGTGGCGGTGGCAGTGCCCCGCCCACCAGTTCCTCCGGCGGCAGTGATGCCGCCCGAGATCAGATGCGCGACATGTTTCGCCAGCAGATGATGCAGGGTGGTCAATCGGGCGGTTCGCCGTTCGGCAATGGCGGACGCAGCGGCAGTCCCTTCGGCAGTGGATCCCCATTCGGGAGCGGCTCGCCGTTCGGAAGTGGCGACCGTGGCGGACGCGGCGGCAGGAACTAGAGCCATGTCTACGCGAAAGCTGGGGGTTGGAGTCCAGCCTTTAGGCTGTTCCGGACAGGCTAAAGGCTGAACTCCAACCCTGAGCGGTATCATTCCGGCCGATCATCGCGTATTCCATTCACCGTTTTCTCACGGAGAACGTAGACTCGACTGGCTCCCTGTCCGAAACCCGCATAAGCTCGCAGTTCGCCTCGCCTTCTGCCTTCCACCCTCATCTTTCCTTCTGCTGCCCATGGACCTCTCCCGCGTCTTCCTGAAACGCCAACTCGCCACGCCGGAACAGATCCAGGCGGCGAAGGCAGCGCATCCCGGAAAGCGAATCGACCGCGCGCTCATCGAACAGGGAGTCGTCCGCGAGGACCAATCCCTGCAAGCCATCGGCGATGAACTCGGCATGCGATTCATGCCGCTCAAGGAGTTTCAGCCCGACCTCTCCCTGCTAGCCCGATTCCCAACGACAGCGATCTTCAAGCACGAAGTGCTCCCCATCGAGGGACACAACGGGCGGATGACAGTCGCCATCAGTGACCCGTTCAACCTGGAGTCGCTCGATGAACTTTCATCCCTCGGCGGATGCCGCATCGAGCCGGTGCTGGCCTGCCGCGATGAGATCGTCGAACTCATTAAGAAGTCGCTCGGCGTCGGCGGTGACACAATCAATCTTCTTGTCGCCCAGCGGCAGGAAGAGGGGATCGAGTTCCTCGATGAGATCCCGGATGAGCTGAGCGAACTGGCCCAATCGGCCCAGGCTCCGTCGGTCATCAAACTCGTGAACGAACTGCTCATCGAGGCCCTCGAACAGCGGGCGAGTGACGTTCACATCGAGCCGCAAGAACGCGGCCTCGGCGTTCGTTACCGCATCGACGGCATGCTCCGCATCCAGCCGCTGCCCCCCGAGATCAACCAGTTCGCCAATGCGATCGTGACGCGGCTGAAGATCATGGCCCGCCTGAACATCGCGGAGAAGCGGCTGCCGCAGGATGGGCGGATCAACATCCGCGTCCAAGGGCGCGAGGTCGATGTGCGGATGTCGATCATCCCGATGCTCCACGGCGAAGGGATCGTGCTGCGGCTCCTCGACAAGCAGCGGATGGTCTTCAACCTCAAGGGCATCGGCATGCCCGACGATGTCTACGACAAGTTTCAACATCTCATCAGCCTGCCCCACGGCATCGTCCTCGTCACCGGACCGACCGGGAGTGGAAAGACGACGACGCTCTATAGCGGCCTAGCCGAGATCGCCAGCCCCGAGGTCAAGATCATCACGGTCGAAGACCCCGTCGAATACAACATCCCCGGCATCAGCCAGATCCAGGTCCACTCCAAGATCGGCCTGACCTTCGCAGCCGGGCTGCGATCGATTCTGCGGCATGACCCGGATGTGGTACTGATCGGAGAAATCCGCGACGGCGAAACGGCGACGAGTGCGATTCAGGCATCACTCACCGGGCACCTGGTGTTGGCAACACTGCACACCAATTCGGCTGCCGGCGCGGTAACGCGGTTGGTCGATATGGGGATTGAGCCGTACCTGCTGGCATCCACGCTGTCGGGCGTGCTCGCGCAACGACTGGTGCGCAAACTCAATCCCGCCGCGCGTCGCGAACGCGAGCCTGATGTTGCCGAGCGCAGCATGCTGGCCGCGTACAGCCGCAATATTTCCCGCCTGTTTGAACCGACAGATGCCGTTAGTGGCTACAAAGGCCGCACCGGTATTTACGAATTGCTCTCGGT
>JAYSVZ010000662.1:0-3584 GCA_043718305.1 Planctomycetota bacterium
GTAAAGGCCCTCTCGGCACTCGTTGCACATGGCCAATTCGAAGACGGCCTCGCCCGCGACGATGAATTTTTGGACCGAGTAGATCACCCCC
Organism: Planctomycetota bacterium; assembly: GCA_043718305.1. Taxonomy (GTDB): domain Bacteria; phylum Planctomycetota; class Planctomycetia; order Planctomycetales; family Planctomycetaceae; genus TH-plancto1. Next base: position 92 of record JAYSVZ010000662.1, read on the forward strand.
GACGGAGCGAGCGGGGCCTCGCAATCGATGCACAACTCGAACGCCACTCCGCTATAAGCAGAGAAGAAGAGCGTGGGGATCGGGAGAAAGAACATGCTGGAGCCAATCGCACAGGGCCTGCGGTCCAAAGCCAACTTATATGGAGCCTAGTCCGTCACAGCAGAAGTTGCACATCACCCGAAGTGGAAGTCAGCTTCCCTCTTCCGGCCCAAGGGACTGAAAACTAACGTCCTGTGAAACAGTGCTTTGCTGTACACCATGCCCACGGCTGGCCAGTGCGTCACCTTGCCGAAGGAAATCCGAAGCGACAGCACTGCCTCGAACCGCAACCAAACGCAGTGGGGGGGCCGAGCCCCCACCGATCGGTGACAGGAAGTGGGCCGCAAAAAACTCAAGACAGAGGCCCACTCTTCTTTTGCGTTTTTTGAGTTTCTTGCGGCCCCCTTCTGCGACCAACTCCACAGAAGGTCTCGATGGCCTGCCCGCTCTATCGAAGTTGATTGTGACAAACTGGCCAGTTGTGACACGATTGAGCCGCCACCTTGCCGGAAATGACGGTCATCCCTAATATTTGCGGTTTTCGCGACTCGGCACTTCGGAACGCTGGCCACAGCGGACCCGGTGTGGTGTCGTTTTCTCGTCACATCGAGAAGGTTCCAGCGGATGGACAACTGGGTTTCGACGTTCCTCCTCGCCGTCGAGGAAGTTCCGGCAACGGCTGGGGAACCGGCTGCGGGCCAAGCGGCGGCTCCTGCTGAAAGTCCGTTCGGTCCGTGGCCGATGATTGTGTTTGCAATCGTCGCATCTTTCCTGTTCATGCAGATGTTCAGCAACCCCCGGAAGCAGCAGGACAAGCAACTGGAGGCCCTCAAGGGGCTGAAGAAGAACGATCCGGTGGCCACAATCGGCGGGATGCGGGGTCAGTTCGTCTCGATCTCCGAAGATGGCAGCGAGGTTACCGTCCAACTCGCTGACAACGTCCGCGTGCGGTTCGAGGCGGCTGCGATTCGCATCGTGCCGCAGCCTCCCCCGGCGAAGACCTGAAGCTCGCCGCAGAGTCCCTGAAGCCTCTCCCTCATTCAAAATAGCTCGCGACCAACGAGCTTAAGGCCTTCCCCGGAAGGCGGAGTCGAAGTTCCATGAATCTCTGGTTGTCTCCCCTGCTGGCTCAAGACGCTGCGAAAACCACTGAAACGGTGGCGAAGGCAGTTGTCGATGGGGCCAAGAATTCCGAAGTCGACAGCCTGGCTGGGCTGTGGATCCTGTTGGTTCTGCTGGCGATCGTGGTTCTGCCATTTGTGGTCGGCAATTGGCTGGCTGGAATCATGAAGGTCCGTGATCTCGGCAGTCGGATTAGCACCGTGCTGCTGGCACTGGTGATCGGCTTTGCCCCGTTCGTGGCCCACAAAGTGTCGACCGACCGCAGTCTGATGGAAGTCTTCAGCTACGGGATCGATCTCGCGGGGGGGTTCAACCTGGTTTATGCGGTCGACAAAGCCGCCTTGGGAACCAAGCCGCTCACGACATCCTTGATGCAGGATAACCTGAAAGCGATCGCGAAACGCGTGAATCCCTCGGGGACCGAAGAAGTCTCCGTTCGCATCATGGGGTCCGACAAGATCGAAGTGATCATCCCCGGTGCTGATGCTGCGAAGATGCTGCGGATTAAGAACCAGATTACGAATTTGGGCGAGTTGGAGTTTTGTCTCCTGGCGAACCGGGAAGAGTTCTCTGCGATCGTGCAGTACGCGGAAGACCAGCAAGCCACCAAAGGGACCGGCCTTCGTGAGGTGATTCGCAACGGAGCGTTGATCGCCAAGTGGCGGCCCATGGGGATCGATTCGACGACGAAGGCCCCGAAAGATGGCCCCGGTTCCCGTGACATGGTGACGCGCCAAGTGGAACGGGGCGGGCAATCGGTGACGGAATATCTCCTGATCTGCGAACCAGACCCCGACAAGCGGATCACCGGCGAACTCCTGAGCCATTCCTCCAAAACAACCAGTGATGATGGCGGACTGGCGGTGTCATTCACGTTCGGTGCCAAGGGATCACGGTTCTTCGGCAATGTGACCGGAGCGCACTTGCCCCGCACAGAAACCACCAAGACCCATTTGGCGATTCTACTCAATGAGGAGATGCAGTCCGCCCCCACGATCGATGCCAAGATTGACGGCCAAGGTCAAATCTCCGGCAGCTTTACACTTCAGGAAGTGGAAGAACTGGTGGCGGTCCTGAACGCCGGGGCAATGACGCTCCCCCTGTTCAAGCAGCCCGTCAACGAGTTCGCGATCTCTCCCTTGCTGGGGATCGAGATTCGCAAAACGGGATTGATGGCCACGCTGTTTTCGATGGCGGCTGTCTTTGTGATTACGGCGTTCTACTACCGCAAGGCCGGTCTCATCGCGGATTTGTGTCTGCTGCTGAACCTGCTGCTGCTGCTCTCCTCGATGGCCCTGATTGATGCGACATTGACGCTCCCCGGGATCGCCGGAATCGTGTTGTCGGTGGCGATGGCGGTCGATGCCAACGTTCTCATTTTCGAACGCATGCGGGAAGAACTCGCCAAGGGTTCCAGTATGCGGATGTGCATCAAGAACGGCTTCGACAAGGCCCTGGGCACCATTATCGACTCGAACATGACCACGCTGATTTCGGCAGTCGTGCTCTACTATGTCGGCACCGATCAGGTGAAGGGGTTTGCAGTGACGCTCTTCCTCGGCATCGTGATCTCGATGTTCACCGAAGTCTTCGTCGCCCGCTTGATCTTCGAACTCCTCGAACGCAAGGGGATTCTCAAGAGCTTGTCGATGTACAACATCATCAAGCAGACCAATTTCGACTTCGTCGGCAAGACCCGCGCCTTCTTGATGGCCTCCTGCTCCGTGATTGGTCTGGGGCTGCTCGTCGTCGCCTATCGCGGTCAAGACAATCTCGACATCGACTTCCGCGGGGGAGGGATGGTGACCTTCCGCTTTGAAGGGAACAAGATGGTCGGTGACATCGAAGCGGTCCGGGCTCCGCTGGTCAAGGCGTTCAACGATAGCATCTCGCTGGAACGTCTCTTGATTCAGGATGAGCAGGGCCAGGATGTCGAACTGTTCCGAATGCGAACGGTGACCGACCGCGAAGAGGCTCAATTGAAGGCCACCGGGGCAAGCATTGATGAGCAGTTGCGGGCCGCGATTCGGGGAGCCTTCGCTGAGACTCCCATGAAGCTCGTGCAGCAATCACTCGCCGTCGGTGAATCGGAACTCATCGCAGCCACCACTCGAAAACTGGACGATGTCGGCCTGCTTCACGAGAAGGCATTTGAGGGCGGTCGCCAGTTCTCTGCGACGGTGGGCCAGGCCCTCACTCCGGCGGCCCTCGGCGAAAGTGTGAAGTCGGCCCTCAAAGACATCGGGGCGGGCGTCAAGTACAACGACACGGATGATCTAGTCGATGTGCAGCCCGCCGATGCGGCGGCCGATGCGGGAGCGAAGAGCACCGC
>JAYSVZ010000663.1:0-11116 GCA_043718305.1 Planctomycetota bacterium
CCGGTTCGCGATGTTGCAGTGCTATGACAACGTGCGGGCCCACCGCTTGCCGCCCGCCTTGCAGAACAAGAACCCGACCGGGACGCAGTGGCGAATGATTGACGGGGTATGGTCGCAGGCGGATGTCGCCTGACCGTGGGACGGGCACATTTGCCCGTCCGTCTTGTTTTCGCCTCAAGCATGGAATTCAGAAGCTCTCACCAAAGATGTGTCACAATGTGTTTCATCCTCTACATTGCAGCTTCTCGGCCCTTGCCGATTATCCCGTGGGAGCCAAATGCAGATCGGGTCCACACAGAGGATGTGCCCCACGATGATGTTGCCATTAGATCTCATTTTACAAATCATTTCGTTTACTACGTTGGATCAGACACTCATTGTGGATGCGGTTACCGGAATGCTTCATACCAGAACGGTTCATGGCCCGAAGAAGAATGGCGTCCGGACGATGACACCAGCCACCTGGATGCACAACCCAACCATGAACGGCTTGTCGCATTGATTCGAAAGTACCTCATGGGTGAGGGAACGTGTGAACTGTACGGAGCTTGGGAGGACGATTGTATTGAGCCGACGATTTCGGATCAAACAATCACCCTTGACCGTTTACTGGATACCAGCTTCTATTTTCGTGACGGAGGTCATTACACAGTCATGCTGCCAAGCAGTTCGTGAATCCAAGCCACTTCATGGACGAGTGGAGTACGAAGCGATCTCGCGACCTAAGTGATGGTGATGAACGACAACTTCTCCTCTCGTAGATCGTGGTTTTCGAGTCCGTTGCGGTTGAATCAGGCACTGGAAAACAAGAATGCGAGTACCTCTTGATTGCCCGCACCCATGACTGGACGATCTCATGCGTCTCGAATTCCCAGCGAAGGCTGTCACCGTCCCGCGAAACCAAAAACGCGTTTCGTGGCCCGTGGTGGAGTTGGTGTTCCCTCAGCCGTTCGATCTTCCACTTCGCCAGAAGGTACTGATCGATACGGGAGCCACGAATACGATCTTTCCCATCTCTTTGGCACCTCACCTCGGAATCACGGATGTCGGGGATCTTCCTGCCATCCAATTGGGCACCGGTGCAGGTGTTGTGAATGCCTATGTGACACGGACCAGAATGTTGATCCATGCCCCCGGAAGTCTGGGCACTGGCTGGGAATGGACGGGAGAAATCGTTCTCGCCAACGTCCGGACTTCTCATTATGGAGTCTTGGGGCACGTCGGGTTCTTGGAGTATTTTGACTTCGAACTGCGATCGGAAGAGGAATTGTTCACCTTGGAGGACAACTCCCGTTTTCCGGGAGCCATTCGAGAGTGAGTCGATCGCTACATGTAACTCACACCATATTCCATCACACGCGACACACACACATCGCACCGCCGCAAACCGATCGCTTGGAGCTTCACGATCAGCTCTTCTTCAGTCGGGGCATACACAATCCCGATGTCATTCGAATCCAGAGCCACGAACTCCCCGCCGTGCTCCTTCATCTCGGTGAGCTGACGCTTCTCGTCCTCTTCTATGTGTTGATCAGCAATCCTGGACATGGTTCACCCGCACTTAACGACACACAGTCGAGATTGATCGCCTCGTTGATGTGACTGGGATTGTATCGGCTTGGCCAGTGGCCGATCAACGCCATTTTCGACAACGTTGGGTGTATTCGCCTCTTGACGGTGTCGAACCGTTGTCCAGCAGTGGCGAAGGCCCATTCAATCCAACGGCTGGCGAATCCCCATCGCTCCGTACTCAAATCGGGTCAGACCGGCACTGGCTTTCGTCAGTCGGTCGACAATCTTTGGCAGCGACTTCTCGACCCCGATGGTCACGGTGAGCCGTGCGTCGCGGTGGTAGCTGAACAGGAGAATCACGAGGTGTTTCGGCTGGGGAAGGTCGCGGTAGATCGTCTCCAGCTCGACCGAAAACTTCTCGATCTCTGGATCGTCGGCTTGGTCCAGATCGACGCGCAAGGTCCGATCACGGTCGCCCGAGTCGAGATGCGCGACGTTGTCCCCATCCACATAGAGCTCCCACAGATCGCAACGCTTACGGATCTCTTCAAAGGTCATCAGGTGTTCAACCACCGGTCCCGGGGACCCCGCGGCGAGTTTCGCGATCCGGTCGCGAGTGGCTGGGGAGATTTCGCCGGTCGGTTGCAGGTCGCTGACGAGCGACTTGGTCTCGTCGGGAGTCATTCGAAAGATCTCAGCGACCATGCGGGCGACCGCCGCTTGTTGCTTGCGGGCTTGGTCGGTCTCTTGTTGGACTTGATTCAGATCCGCTTGAGCCTGGGCCAGTTGCGTCTCCGAATCGGCGAGCGCCGAAGCGGTGGCGGTCGCCTCCGAGGCCAGTCCCGCCGTCTTCTGCTTCATATCGATGAACTGCAAGAACATGACCAAGAGCAGCATGTCGAGCATGGGGGTGATCTGCAACAGCAGTCGGCGGCGGGTGATCATGCCTGGGGCCCTTCCGACTTGCGTACCGACAGAGCCAGTACGCGCTTGGCGCGAGCGACCGTCTCACGCACGAGCCGCCGGTCCTCGCTCAATCGGTTAAACGATGGCTCCAGGAAGCTGTTGATGAGCATCAGAATGATCGCGGCGAAGAGTCCGGTGAACGAGCACCAGATCGCCTCGCCGAACCGCGTGACGACGAGTGCTACGGCATTCGAGGGGTCATCGGAACCGGTCGTCAGCGCCGCGCCGATGGCCATCATCGTCCCCAGCACCCCCGCCAGTGGGTAGGCCTCGATCATCGTCCGGGCCATGTTGTAGAGCGTGTCGAAAAACATCGATTGCAGATACCTCCGCTTTTCATCGAGATACTGCATCCGTGTCAGAAGCATCTGCCGATCCTCGCCGCGCGTCGGGTCATCCAGGACATCGTTCACATCGGCCAGGAACCCCTCGATCTGGTCTGCCAGGTGCGATGCGGAATCGAACAGACTCTGATGCTTCATCCCCCGCGTGAAATCGAACAGCGTCGAGGCAATGATTCGAAAGTCCCGCTTCGACAAGACCCACAGCACAAACAGCAGAAACAGATGCAGCACAAAGCATCCAGCGATCACCGCCGTCGACCAAGTCGACATCTGATCGAGAATGGCCACCCAATCGATGGTACTCTGGCTGAGGAGCGGCATGAGTGGGGTCGCCTGCTGCGCGGGGCTAGTGAATCCAAGGAGACAAGAGGTCTCGATTGACGGTCCAAGTTATCGCGAGGACGGTTTGCATGGAAGACGAAGGGGGATCCACACGAGTTCCGCCTTCGCGAAATGCCAGTCGCGGAGCGACATCGCCTACGTCGCTTGGTCGCTTCGCGACCGAGATTCATGGAGTACCGCCAATGGGCGAATGCACCCTCAAGCGCTCGTACGCTTGCCGTCCGGACGCGGGTCGGTTCAACTGCTCTGAGACGGGGCCATGTGGCCCGGCACCACCAGGGTTCTTCAGTGGAGGGCGATCATGCGGCGTTGGGTTTCAATAGCACTGGGTGTAGCTGTGGTCATCGGGTTCGGGAGTGTGAGTATGGCAGGTGACACGATTCGGGCCTTCATCGGAACGTACACGCAAAAGGGCGGGGCGGGGATTTACGTCCTTGAACTTGATCGCGAGACTGGGAAGGTCACCGAGGCCCGCGTCGCAGCGACTGAGAAGAACCCCTCGTTCCTTGCGATTCACCCTTCGCGGAAGTTCCTGTACGCCGTGAGTGAAGTCGACGAGGTCGACGGCAAAAAGGGGGGCGGAGCTTCAGCTTACAAGATCAATCCCGACAGCGGTCAACTTGACCGAATCAACGCCGAGTCCACTGGCGGCGGGGCACCATGCCATCTGGTCGTCGATGCGGCGGGGCGGAATCTGTTGCTGGCCAACTACACGGGGGGCAGTGTGGCCTGCCTGCCGATTCGTGAGGATGGTGGACTCAAACCAACCAGTAGCTTTATCCAGCACATCGGTTCCAGCACTGATCAGGGGCGGCAAGAAGCTCCGCATGCCCACTCGATCAACATCGATCCGACGGGGGACTATGCGATGGTCGCCGACCTGGGCCTCGATAAGGTGTTGATCTACAAGTTCAACAGCGATCAGGGGACGCTCACCGCCAATAACCCGCCGTCGACCTCGACCAAGCCGGGTGGTGGACCGCGGCACTTCGCGTTTCACCCGAGCGGGAAGTATGCCTACACAAACCTGGAGATGACCTCCGAAGTGACTGCGTTCCTGGTCCAGCCGGGTGGCGTCCTCGCCGGGATTCAGACGCTCAGCACCCTCCCGAACGGCGATCCAGTCCCCGGAAATTCGACCGCCGAGTGCCAGGTCCACCCCAGCGGCAAGTTCGTCTATGTCTCCAACCGCGGGCATAACACACTGGCGATGTACACCGTCGATCTCTCGACGGGCAAGCTGACCCATATCGGCAACCAGTCCACCGAAGGAGAAGTGCCCCGCAACTTCTGCATCGATCCGAGCGGACGGTATATCCTGGCTGCGAATCAGGAGAGCGACACAGTGGTGGTCCTGAAAATTGATCAGGAGACCGGAAAACTCACGCCGACCGGGAGCCAGTCCAAGGTGTCGATGCCGGTGTGCGTGAAGTTCTGGGAGAAGAAGTAGTTATTCCCCGCAGGGGCTGGAATGATGCCTTGTCACGATTCGCTGCGCCGGATTGAGAGCCGTGGAGAGCCCCGATGAACCGACCTTCCGAACCGAGTTTACGTCGCCAAGTGATCGCCGAGTTGATCGGCACCTTCCTGCTGGTTCTGTTCGGCTGTGGTGCCGTTCATGCGGCGGTGTTGACCGGGGCGCAGAGCGGACTGTGGCAAGTGGCCATCGTCTGGGGCGTGGCGATCATGCTGGCTGCGTATTCGATCGGATCGGTCAGTGGAGCGCATATCAACCCGGCGATGACGATCGCGATGGCCGTTCATCGCGGCTTTCCATGGCGAAAGGTGGGCCCCTATATCGGGGGGCAACTGGTGGGAGCCTTTCTCGCGGCGGGAACGCTGTTCGTGCTGTTTAGTCCCCATCTGACCGCCCTGGAAAAGCTTAAGGGCGTCGAGCGCGGCCAGCCCGGCAGTGAGATGACAGCCATGTGCTACGGGGAGTATTTCCCAGCTCCCGGCAGCCTGGGCAGCGGGACCGATCCTTATTCAGCCGAGAAGCATGCGGAACTCAAGGCCAAGGGGAGCGAAGGCCAGGCTTTCTTGGCGGAGTTCATCGGGACGGCGATCTTGGCCTTTGTCGTGTTCGCGGTCACCGATGAAAGAAACCCTGGGCGGCCCGCCAGTGGAATGGCTCCGATCTTCATTGGGCTGACGGTCTCGGCGTTGATTTCCGTGATCGCTCCGCTGACACAAGCGTGTTTCAATCCGGCCCGCGACTTTGGTCCTCGACTCTTCGCGTACTTCGCGGGGTGGGGCAAGGTGGCCTGGCCCGGGATGGCAGACACCGGCTGGCTCACGGTCTACATTGCAGCCCCCGTCCTCGGAGCAATTCTCGGGGGAGCGGTCTACAACTACGGTGTTCGTACCGAGAAGTAGAACCCTTCCCCCTTCATTCGTCATCCTTCCCCCTTCATCCGTCCCCCACCATGCACCCACAATACATCATGATCGGCGGCTTTCTCGGTGCCGGAAAAACGACCACTGTTGGTCGCTTGGCTCGGCACTACACGAGCCAGGGAAAGCGGGTCGGGATTGTCACGAACGATCAGACGACCGACCTCGTCGATACGCATTCGTTGCGGTCGCAGGGTTTCGAAGTCGGCGAGGTGGCGGGCTCGTGCTTCTGCTGCAACTTTAACGCACTGACCGCCACGGTCGAAGGGCTCGGCGAGAATGAACTCCCCGATGTGATCATCGCCGAGCCGGTTGGGAGTTGCACCGATCTCGTGGCCACGGTCATCCGCCCCCTGACGCAGGTCTACGGCAAGCCGCTCGATGTCGCCCCGTACGGCGTGATCCTCAAGCCGAGCCATGGACTCAAGATCCTCCGAGGCGACACCCAGCGCGGCTTCTCTCCCAAGGCTGAGTACATCTTCCGCAAACAGCTCGAAGAGGCTGACTTCATCATTATCAACCGGATTGATGAGTTGTCTCCTGCCGAGATCGAAGAACTCGAAACGCTGCTTCGCACCGACTTCCCCGAACAGCCGATCCTCCGCGTCTCGGCCCGCACCGGTGAGGGGTTCGAAGCCCTCACTGAGATGCTCGACCAGCGCGGAGCATTCGGCCAACGCGTGATGGATGTCGACTACGACATCTACGCCGAGGGCGAGGCCGAACTCGGTTGGCTGAATAGCCAAGTGCAGGTCGACTCCGACCACGCGTTTGATCTCGATGCGCTGCTCATGGATCTCATCGGGCGGCTGCATGAACGATTCATCGGAGCGGGGGCCGAGGCGGCGCACTTGAAGACGATCGGCCTGTGCGATGGGAGCTACGCCGTGGCGAACTTGGTGAGCAACTCGACGGGCCCGGAACTGTCGCTGCCATCGAAGACCCGGACCAAGTCGGCCCACGTCGTCGTCAACGCCCGCGTGGCGACCGACCCGCAGGAGCTAGAGACGTTCGTCCGCACCGAGGTCGCCGCCGCCTGTGCTGCGATAGGGACGAGACACGAAGTGACGACTCTCCAATGCTTCAAACCGGGCCGCCCCGTGCCGACGCACCGGATCAATGAGGTGGTCTAGTGGTCCACCCACTTCATTTTGCTTGGAGCGGTTCGTTCGCCACACCATGGGCGGATGACGGGAAATAATCTCCAAGTTCCCGCTGATTACTGGCGTCGCGGGGCTTTGCGTTTCTTTTTTTGAGGCCGAGTACCTCTCTGGTATTGGATGCAAACAACCTGCCAACTCCACCACGCTTGCACCGGGCCCCATAGGGCCAAACCGAGACACACAATGAATCCGAAGATATGCGTGCCGATATTTCCTCCGCGCTCAATCTGTGGATCCGTTCCAGGTGATTGGAGGTTGTAGTACACCGGGTGTTGCGTTCCAACGGCATTGTCCCGGAGGTAGGCATCTAAGTCGTCCGTCACTGATTGGGCTGACAAGTGCCGTTTCTTTTCGAAGGCCTGCCCATCGACCATGAACTGAAAGTCCATGTAGATGGCATCACTGCGGTTGCGTCCCGTGGACTTTTCACGGACGATCTGGGTGACGGTCATCGTCGTCGCTGGCCACTTGTGGCTGGCGATGTCATTCCACACGAGCGGGATCAGACCGAATAGTCCATAGATGCCGACGATCGGTAAGACGCTGAAAATAATCAGTCGAGTGCAGTTCAACCAAAAGGGATCATTCAACGGATTGTCGTCATCATCTGACATGGCGTGACTCTCGTTTCACTGAAGGATTGGTTTTCGGGGAGTGTGGCCGCCACCGGCTCGCCCCGCCGGAAAGCGTCGGCCCCTCCTCGTGGACGCCTCGGTCGATCACTTTCGCACAGTGATCGCGTTGTTCGAGGGGCTGTCTCGCGCACGAGGACGGGCAGGATTGCCCATCCTACTCTGTACAGCGACTATGTTAAGTCATCCATTCCTTGACTCGCTCACACACGTCACGGGCGGACTCTTCACGGCGTTTGTTGGCGAACCATTTCCAGTCGAGCTTGTTCACAGCGAGCATGACCTCCTGCTCCCCGCCTTCTCGTTGGATCAGCAAGCGAACCATCCAAATCTGTGTCGCGTGGTGCCCATCCAGAGGATGAAAGAAGCAGAGCGGCTGGCAATCGTTGATCGCCCCGGCGGGAATCACATAGCGGTCGAGATCCCCTTCCAGGCGGATTTCGCGTTTCTTGTCATCGAGTGCCATCAGCAGTAAATCCGAAGACATCGTCAACTGGATCTTGCTGAAGGCTTCGCGGGGGATGATGCTCACGTACCGCGTATCGGGATCATCCAACTCGACAAGAGAAGTCGGACGACGTGACACCTCGCTCCGTAAGCGGCGATTAATCCACCGATTGGCAGAGACTGACTGGCACACCGTTCCCGCGTAACATCCCCATGCCAAGCTGACCCCACCCACGGCAAATGGGATGGCCGAAAGCACGATCTGCTGGATGCTCACGAGCCAACCGCCGAGTGCCAGCACCGACATGCCTCCAAACATATACAACAGCGGCGTCATATCGATCAGGTTCACCTTCAGGGCGTAGCCTCGGGTGCGAACCCGTTGGCGAAACGGCTCCTTGACGGGTGTCACCGTCGCGAATTCCGTAGCCTGCTTGGAAGGAGTGGTGGTGAAGAGCTGCGCGGGGACAGCCTGAAGTTCGGGGTGCGCGACATCGAGCCGGACGGCCAGTTTCGGGAAGAGGGGGCGGAGGGAAAGGGCCTCTTGAGGGGTCAGCTCGAATTGCCGATGGACCATCCGCTTCATCGTACGAAGCAGCGGAGTGTCGTAGTGGTCCTCGATCGAGGCGTAGACCGGAAAATCGAGCGGTGAAGAGTCGGGCTGATCGAGCCATTCCAAGATGAATCGACTGGCCTGCTGAGGATGGCCGTTCGCCGGGGCATCACGAAGCGCTTTGGCGATCTCACCGTTCTCAAGGGCCTCGACGAAGAGGTGCCCCTGATGCGGCATTCGCTTCACTTCTTCGGCCTGATACCAGCAGTTTTGGTCCGTCGAGAACGCCCGTCGAGCCCGACGACTGGCAAACTGATAGGGAATCACTGTCAGGAATCCCAGATCGAGCACGGCAAACAGCCAATTGAAGAAGGCCACCGGGCGCCCGCCGCCGCCGCCTGGACGACCCACGTCTTCGATGATGCCGTTCTGCATTCGATGCAGAAAGTAGTCTGGCAGAAAATCGATGGGGACTGGAAACCCAAACGCTTCCCGCTGCATGCAGAAGTAAAAGTAGCTGACGTACGCCAAGCCCCCAGCCACAAGCCCCATGAACCCGGCAAACAACGGATTGCGACACCGCGCCCACCCAACCAGCAAGTGGAACAGGCCCCCCATCCCGAGAGCGACCAAAGCGGGAACCATCACGACAATATAAAAGTTCCAGGCATAGAGCAGCGACAACAGCCAGCCTCCCAGCAGACCGATCAGCACCGGTGCCGTAAGGAGCAGCGGAATACCCGCCAGACTCAATCGATTGTCAGAGGCGTAATATTCGCGATCCGAAAGCTGTGGCATCGTACGATCCTGTTTGGCTCGGTGACGACAGGGACAGCTTCGAATGAGCCATCGCTCGTACAGTATTCAACGTTCTACGAGCGTTCACAAGGGAATCATGCTGCCTGCACTCCTGGGGAAGGTGTTTGGCAAACTTGAACAACTGTCCCAGATATTCCTGCGAGGAAAACCTTGCCATATCATCCGCATTCTCCGTTCACGGTCTCAAAGAATCACCGCGACTCACAACTCCGTCGCGAAACCGGTCAAGCCCCTCATCAACGAGTGCTAGGTTTCATGTGACTGCGGACCGAGGCCTGATTGGCTCCGGCTGGGGTTGATGAGGAGACGGCGATGTTCGGCTTCAAAACGTTTACAGCGGGTCTCGTGCTGGGCATCGGCAGTGCGATGTTTATCTCGCACTACCATGTGGTCCATACGAAGGAGGGAGTCGTCGTCGTTCCCCGGACCGTGCGGCCTCCGCTGCGGAGTTCCTATGTCGATATCCGGACCTGGGGCGAGGCGATGTGGGTCAACCATCCCGAGGTGACACAAGCGCTGATCTCCAACGGACGGTCGTCGTTGATCGGCGAGAATCTGAAAGAGAATCTGCTGGATGACCTTCTGCCTAACGAGGCCCAAGCTCCGGCCCGCGCTCGCAATGTGGCGGTCGCGGAAGAGATCCCGCAACGTGTTGGCCAACTCGATGAGATTGTCCCAGGCCCTCGAAGGCAGCCTCGATCCGGTTCGATCCCCAATACCTTCCAGTCCGAGTCGTACTCGACACAAGCAGGTCAAATGCTCGATCAAGTTCTCGCCCCCATCGTCGATGAAGAGCTGGAAACCCCGGTCGTGAATAGCCTCCTGCCGAGTAGTCCACGGAGGCCAGCACGGGACGAACTGGTCGGTCGCATGCCAGCCCCACTGGGAGACGTTCTCGATCCCCCGAAATACTCGCGACCCACGGAACGCTCAGCGGGCCGCTTGGAAGGTCGCAGTCGCGAACTGATCCGCCAGATCATTCCGCCGATGAGTAATCCGCCCCGGAGCGCCACTCCACTCCGAGATCTCAGTCGAGACTGGCTCAGCGCCCCCGCCCCCGGAAGCAGCGCTCCCGCTCCGCTCGATGGCGTCTTGAACGAAATCCGGATCGAGGGGATTGAGATCCAGTAACACCTAATGAAAACCGTCATTCCGTACCGGCTTCGTTATTTTGCCCGCGGGCAGAATTGAGTGAGGCATCTCGAAGTGGACTCTCCTGACCGATCCGTCAGACTTTTTCGACGTGTGACGCGATTGCTGTGCCCCTGCCGTCGCAACCCCCTTGGGGTTGATTCGTCTTATTGATGATGTCGCCCAGTGTTGATCGCTCCGCGATCAACACTGGGCTATGGGACGAGACCCCGTTGGGGTCAACTGGCAACAGCATCTACGGGCCACTCAGACTCAAAAACATTTTCGAGATGTACACATGCCCACCCCGAAAATCGCCCTCGTCACCGGAGCTGGAACCGGCATCGGCAAGGTCAGTGCCTTCGCCCTACTGAAGTACGGCTGGTCGGTCGTCTTTGCCGGGCGGAGGAAGGATCTCCTTGAGCAGGCCATCGCCGAGTCTGGGGCTCCCCCAGAGCGCACGCTGGCCGTTCCCACCGATGTCGCTGACCCGGCAGCTGTGGCTCATCTGTTTGAGGAAACCAAGCGGCGGTTTGGTCGTCTTGATCTGCTGTTCAACAATGCCGGTGTCGCCATCGGCGGACCGATCGAGGATCTGACATTCGAGCAGTGGAAGATGGTCGTCGACACCAACTTGACCGGACCGTTCCTCTGTACGCAGCAGGCCGTTCGAATGATGAAGGAACAGTCCCCGCCAGGGGGCCGGATCATCAACAACGGGTCGATCTCGGCCCACACTCCCCGCCCGGACACGGCACCGTACACCGCCACCAAGCACGCGATCACCGGGCTGACCAAGTCGACCGCTCTCGA
>JAYSVZ010000664.1:0-11111 GCA_043718305.1 Planctomycetota bacterium
GTCGCCATGAAGCGACTGGCCGCCAGCGGTGGGTACTACGTGGCGATGGGGGCCGGTCCCGAGGCGAAGATTTTCGCGGAGCCAACCACCTGGACAGGATCGATCGGGGTCATCATCCCGCGGTATGACCTTTCCAAGCTGGCCAGCGACTATGGGGTGAAGTCAGCCCCGCTGGTCACCGGGCCCTACAAGGACTCCTTGAGCCCGTTTCGCGAGATGACAGCCGACGAAGAAACCCTCTGGACCGAAATCATGAACGACGCCTTTGACCGCTTCAAAGGGGTCATCGACGACGGCCGCGGGAAACTCAACGCCGACCAGGTCGCCGCCCTCGCGACCGGGCAGATCTATACGGCGAATCAGGCCCTCAAGAACGGCCTCGTCGACCAGATCGGCTACGAAGAAGACGCCATCGCAGCTCTACAGGCCGACCTGAAGCTTCCGTTTGCCAAGGTCGTTCGATTCCAGCAACCGCCAACGCTGCTCGAGACTCTGCTGAGTTCCCAGATGAAAACCGAGCCGACCGACCCCCTTCAGCGGTTCCTCGAAGCGAGCACGCCCCGCGCCATGTACTTCTGCGGCTGGCAGGCGGGGTGGGCCAAGTAGGGAGTGCGAGACGCTCTTAGTTAGGCGAGCGGTCGGAAATGAGATCCCCGTAAGACGGCCTTTCCAGGCCGTCTCCTTGCGAGAGACGCTACTGGACGGCCTGGAAAGGCTGACCTTTCTACACATCGTGTTCCTGCTTCAGAATCCCAGTAGGAATGGCCAGGGAAGCTGGATTTCAACGCAAAGACGCGAAGGCGCAGAGTCGCCAAGGAAGAGGCCCGCGTGATCCGGGGGTGACTTCACAGGCAGGCGGGAACCTCGCGAAAATGGCTGACGGGACACTTCGCGCCTTCGCGTGAGACATCTCCCCCTTAGCGACTCTGCGCCTTCGCGTCTTTGCGTAGACTTCTTCCGAGTTGTGTAGAAAGGCCGGCCTGGAAAGGCCGTCCTACCCGGTCAACGTTCTGTGTCTGCTCGCCTTTGTGCGATTGATTGACGTTCAGAAGTGATTCTGACGTTAGCCTCCCCTCGGCGGTTTCGAGAGCAGTTCCCCCACGGCCCGTTTCAGAGACTCGACCCCCAGAGGAGTCAGCCGGTCATAGGCTGTCGTTCCCGCATCGGCGTCGTTGACCTTGTGAACCTGGGCATCGAGGGGGGTGTACTGGTCGAGGAACTCTCGCATCTGCGATGCCGACCAGTGGCGGTGTTGTTGCAGCAGGTTCAAAGATTCAATCAACTGCTGGGCCTCGCGGTAGGCCTTGAGCCGCATCGAGTGCCGAATCACGGTTTGTCCGCTGGCGTCCTTGTCGAAAATGAAGAGGCCGAGTTGATTCGCCTCTTTGAGGGAGGTTCCGTCCTTGTCGACCGTCTGCCACGGGACGATTCCCGTGGCCCCATAACGCCAGGCGTCCAGAGCCCATGCCTGGAGATTGCGGTTGGTTTCATGGACGTGGTTGGAACTTCCGTAGACCCACGCCTTCAATCCATCGCGTTCCAGGCGGTCGGTGACCAGCCGACGATAGTGCTGAAAGGCCCACGATGAGACCACCCACAAATCACCGCGCTGGCCGAGCTGGCCTCGGTCGAACTCGGGCCGCGAGATATCGATCCGGTAGTCGATCGTGACCTTCGGCACACCGGCTCGGCCCTGATCCGTCAACTCTCCGTAGTATCGCAATGCCCGGTAGTCCCAGTAGCTGCTCGGTTCGTCCAGAATCCAGGGGGCCTTGGTCTCCTCCTTCAGAGAGCCTTTGTTGTTGAAATAGACATGAAACCCCGTCTCGTTCCAGCCCTTCGACTGCGCCAGCTTCGCGAAATCGTGCAACACATTGACATAGGTCTCGGCATACACCGGCTGGGCTGAGAAGGCGCTAAAGGCATCCGGATTTCCATTGAAGTAGGCCCGACAGTTCAGCGGCCAACTCTCGTGAAAGGTCAAATAGAACCCCGGAGCGGGGATCGGACCGCGATGGCCGCCTTGGAATAATGAACCATCCAGGTACGGGCCAAACGCCTCTGCGAAGTCTTCCCAGAAACCGACTTTGGCTCCCGGTGCGATGTTGTCATATCGCTTGTTGTCCATCCGTCGTCCCGACCGCAGCCGCATGTCGAGGTTGGTCTTCCGCGCTCCGGGGGCTGCGGTGTGGTGCGAGTAATGCAGGATGTTGGCGTGAACGCGATGGTCGTAAGCAATCTGTTGCAGGGCGTAATAGTCATCCACATGCTCCGGCAGGCCGTAACCGTTCATCTCACAGAAAAAGGTGGCTCGCTTCGGCAATGCATAGGGCAGAATCGTCAGTTGCAACGGCACCGTCCGACCATCCGAGATCACAATCTGCCCGTGGCGAACTCCGGGCGGGGCATCAAACGGGACGTAGAGATCGGCCAGGACAGACTGATCCTGATCGGCTTTCAGCGAGATGTGTTGAGGGAGCGGCAAGAGCGGATCGGGGATCATCCGCCCCTCTGCCGGGACGTAGACCGCCTGATGCAAATCAATCCGCCAGGGCGGGCCATCGAGTTGAACCTGGACCGAGACTTCGCCCGTTCCGCGTAAGAGCGTCTGGAATCCGGCCACTTCGCCCGCAGCTGCGGTCAGCCGCACCCGCTGGCCATCGAAGATCGAATTGTGAGTCCGATAGTCAGCTGGCAAGTTCCCAACCGGTTGGCCGGACTGGTCATACTTGTCGGTCACGGGAAGCACAGCGAGATTGGGGATGGGTTTTCTTGATGCCTCGGGCCAAGAGAACTGGGGAGCCTCGATGGGATCGGCCTGAAACAGCGCGGACGTAATTTCAGTCCGCTGTGAGCGTTGTCCGGTGCGGTTCAGAGTGGTCACCTGAATCTGGTGAACACCGGGAGTGGTCACTGAGGCTGGCAGGTCGCGGAGCGCGATCCGCTGAGTCTCTCCGGGGACCACCCACGGGATGTTGTGCCGTCCGAGGGGGATGTTGTCGACCGTGACTTCGTAGGCAAACCCGGCTGCTGGGGCCTTCAGTGTGAGGAGGGCCGACGTACGATCGACCGGAACCAGCTTGAGCTCGGTGGGGAATGCCGGAGTCGGTTCCGGCTGGTCATCCCATTCCACGAGCAGATAGGGCTTCTGGCCCGCTTGCTCGCGGGCAAAGATGGTCGGATTGCGACCATAGTCGGCATCATATTCATGGACTGCCAAGCCATGAGCCACTCCGCTGGCCAGCGCGTGAACCATGTCCGGCGGAACTTCCCACGTGTAGACACCGTCTTTCACCAGCGAGGGAACACTGTGAACCCAGGTGAACCCATTGCCCCCGCACACCGCGGGGAACCGGGCCCCGGGAGATCCCCAGCCATCGATCCCCACGATCCCCGCCGTCAGTCCGTTCGACAGTGACTCGTCCCAGGGCACGGCAATCGTCGAGATCGTCACACCGGAGATCTGCTGATCGGACTGCTGACAAATCAGGGCCGCCCGCTTCACCCGTTTCCCGGCAATCAACGTAGTGTCGAACCCCAGCGCGACGATGTGCTGATTTCCCTTGATCCGAATCCGCCCCTGCGTCCCGGTATTTTCGGTCCATTCTCCATCGACAAGCACGATCGAGTTGTCCTGGGTGACTGGCAGTTGGACCGAGTCCGCGACTAGGAACGGCGTTGCCAGGTACGTCGCCAGACAGATCACAATGAATTGCCGCAGCATACCGGCCTCCTGAACTCTCGACGGGACCAGCCCGCACAACGCGAGGTAACCTCGCTCGGGCGTGACAGAGACCGACTACTGTGACAGAACTGAGCCGGATCGAATAGGGGCGAAAGAGGCTCTTCATGGCAGGGTACTTGAGCAGAATACCAATTCTAAAACTGCTCTAATTCGTCGCCTCGGGGTACGACTCGACGACCGTCTGGACGGACTTTGTCTGCTTAAACTCATAACCATCACCCAAGTCGACCGTCATATTCACCACCCGCTCGGTCATCGATTCTTTCGGCAGGCCAGTCTCGCGGAAGATCACACAGCGACCATCGATCGTCCCGCTCTGCACCCGGACGTGGACATCTCCCGACTGGTGGACTTGTGCGACGACATCCGCAGGCAAGACTTGGCCCGTGATCTTCACGGTCGCTTCGGCATCGGTCAGATCCTGCACCGTGTACTGATTTTCGATCACCATCGGGATCGGACGACCGATCCGCCGTTGGCGATTCCAGCTTTGTCCCGGTGAGACATCGCGGCTGAAGGGGAGCAGCCCGATGGTGTTGTCGACGAAATCGGACATGCCGCTTTCGTCCGATCCCGCTTCGAGCGCGAGCGTCACTTGCCGCTGATGATCCGGCGATACGTTACGCATGGCCCGGACCAGGAACTCACGAAAGCCGACGACTTCGGCAATCTGGTTGTCGGCCCCGATCCAAAAGGAAAACCCGTCTCCGATCATGTCGTAGTAGGCCTGCGCCACGGGGGGGATCTGGGCGGAGGGGTGCTGTGAATCAAACTTCTGCTTGTGGCCATCCTGCGTCTGCTCAAAGACCACGCGGTTATATTTCACGCCGAGGCGCGTGCGGCCACGGGCCACCTCTTCCACCTGAATCACCATCAGCAGTTCGAGGTCCGACTGGATCCGCTGGATTGTTCCGTCGGCGGATTCCTGCGTCAGGGTGGTTGTCACGGCCTTTCGCAAGGGGAAGCGGCTCCCTGGGGTCAATTGAAGCTTGAGTTCACCGGAGGGCTCTTTCGGGGGCCGCTTCCGCGAACTCGAGGGCGCTTCGTCGGCAACGTCGACCTGACCATCGTCTTCTCGCGGGCCGCCAGAAGCTCCCTCTTCACTGGTCAACCAATCGGGAGCATCGAGAACCCCTTTCTCCCCCGCAGGCTGCTGATTGCAGCCCAGGAGCGCCACGCTGAGCAAGCACAGCCAGAAAACCCCGCTTCGGACCATCGTGGACTCCCTTCGAAACCACACATTGTCGATTGTCGGCGATTTCTCCGAAATCGCCGGTGCGACGCACGCCGAGTACACCGACGCTGGAATGCGAACAGACCTGTTCCAGAAGAGTTGGCCCTCGTTCAAGAACTCCAGTTCACGTGGCATGCCGTTCTCAGGCTGCTTCGCCCCGATAGTCTTCGTCCGCGCTTTCTGCGGGACTATGCGGTTGGCCATCGGCGTCGTAGATCAACGAGTAGATGTTGTCTGCCGCCTCATCCAGGTAGGCGCGAATATTCTCGCTTCCCACTGACTGGATCAGCGTCTCCAGCGCCAGGACGACGCGGTCGACCTCGG
The DNA here is from genome assembly GCA_043718305.1 of Planctomycetota bacterium. Classification (GTDB taxonomy): domain Bacteria; phylum Planctomycetota; class Planctomycetia; order Planctomycetales; family Planctomycetaceae; genus TH-plancto1. Next base: position 5,304 of record JAYSVZ010000664.1, read on the forward strand.
CGCTCGAGATCTCTTCGTACTCGTCGGGATCGATGGGATGGTTGTCGGAGAATGGCGGGGGAGTCATGGAGCATCCTTGCAACAGTTGTCTTCAGTGGTTCTCGTCCATCCCTGGAGCGAGAGTTACTTTCCCTTGGCGGACTTTTTGGCGGGTTGCTTCACCGTTTTGGAGTCCGTGGCTTTCTTCGCAGGGGGGGCCGGAGACTGCGCGTCGGGGAAGATCCGGTCCCACCCCTGTGAGAACTTCTTGCTTGATCCGGTGTGGACAGTGTAGCCAGTCATGGGGTCTGCGAGGGAAAGGGGCCAGCGGCTGACGAATCGAGTCGATTCTCTGCCGTGTTCCGCAGGATAACACACCCTTCGTTCTCGCTGCTATGCGATTTTTGATCAGATTTTCCGCCGGAGGCATGCCGGTGCGGAGCCGTCCTCAAGGTATAATCTTGGCGAACCCATCATGACCTCGCACTCTGCCTGATGTCCTCACCCATCCCACGCCCGCATCGATTGGCCCAATCCCTGTGCTGGGTTTGGGCATCACCGACCACGTTGCTCGGTCTGGTGATCGGCGGGTGCGGGTATTGTTTCGGCGGACGTGTCCGCCGCGTCGGGCCCACGATCGAGTTTTGGGGCGGACTGGTGACCTGGCTCATGAAGTCACGGCTGGTCCGCGCGCGGGGGATGACGCTGGGGCATGTCATCCTCGGTGTCACCGCCGCCGATCTCGACGAAGTTCGGGAGCATGAGTGGGTTCATGTCCGCCAATACGAACGCTGGGGACCGTTCTTTCTTCCGGCGTACCTGGGAGCGTCGCTGGTGCTCTGGCTGGCAGGACGAAATCCCTACTGGGAGAACCCGTTCGAAAAAGAAGCGTACGCCGCGGACGCAAAACGACGGGGCGAAACACCATAGATCCCCGTCATGGTTTTGGAGATTGGGGGGCGAGGCTCAGCAGGCGGATCAGGCGAGTGATTCGCTGGCGTTTCTGGTTCTTGTCCAGGGTCGTCTCGTCAGCCAGCAGGCGGTCGCACAGGTCGCGATTGCGGAACCCGTGCGGGCGAACTCGCCTCGGCAGATCGTCTGCAGCAGGTGGGTGGCCCCCGGTCACCCGCTTTTCAGGACCAACGGGCTGGGAGTTCTTCCAGCCAGGGCTGCCGGCCCTGGTCCCGTCGGGGAGTGGGGAAACGCTCCCTTCATTCCCGGACGCACCCAGTCGCTGTACTATTCGTATTGTTCTTGCTTCGGAGAGAATTCCCCGCCACTTTGGTCAGATTTCGGGAACGTCCCGTGACGCCATGGCGTCTTACGGGTGGATGCATCATCAGTGAGTACCGACGACCAACTGCTGATTGATCGCTGTCGCTCCGGCCATCCGGACGCGTTCGGGGAACTTGTCACCAAGTATCAGCGGCGGTTGGTCCGCTCATTGAGTGCCATTCTCGGGTCGTGGCACGATGCCCTCGACGTGGCGCAGGAAGCATTTCTCCTCGCATTTCAGAAGCTTGACACGTTTCGCGGCGAGTCGGCCTTCTATTCGTGGTTGTTCCGGATCGCGTGGAACGCGGCTGCATCGCTTCGGCGCAAGCAGCGGGTCCGGCACAGTGCCTCGCTGGAGGCGCTTCGCGATCAGAATGGCCTTGAGCCGGACGACGACCACCCCTCCTCTGATCCCTCCCAACCGTTGCAAACCTCAGAAGACCGAGAACTGGTACGGTTCGCCCTGAGCCAGCTCGGGGAGGACCACCGGACAGCTCTCCTGCTCAAAGAGATCGAGGGACTGTCCTACGAACAAATTGCCGATTTGACAAACAGCCCGATCGGCACTGTGCGTAGCCGGATTCATCGAGCTCGGATTGAACTTCGCGGACATCTGGACCGAGCCTTGAAAAGGGAGCTGGCCTAACCGGCCTTGTGTGATGCAATGATGAAGACCCCGGGTCATGACGAACTGCTTTCGGCGTTTCACGACGGAGAACTCTCCGCCGCAGAACGAGCCGAGGTGGAGCGTCGCTTAGCCGAGAGCGAAGCGTTGCGAGGCGAACTCGGTTCGCTGTCGCTGCTCAGCGCGCGGCTGGCCGATCTGGCGGATGCGCTGCCGGAGTTCGATCTGCGGGGTCGAGTGATGGGTGCGATTGCGAGCCAATCGCTGCGTCCGGTGGTGGCCGCTCCGTCCTTTGGATCGGCGACCGGTCGGTCGCGGAGGATTGCCCCGTGGCTTTGGACAGTGGCGGGACTCGGGCTGGCAGCGCTGGTGACGTTGCCGCTGATGAACGGACCGGATCGGGCCGATGTGGCCTTGAATGAGAAACCTCAAGGGCCATCGCTCGAAAGCACGACCGATGGAGCTTTGGTTGTTGCGCCAGCACCTGCTCCAGCCGCTGCCGTCATGGCCGGGCCGGGTCTCGGGGACGAGGTTGGCATGGCCGGTTCTGCGCCATCGCTCGTGACCGCTGACGCTCCTTCTGAACCGGCCCCGGAAGCGGCCTTCGCTCTTGCCGATGCGGAAGACACGATCGACGCTGCGGAACTCGCGGAACTCGCGGACCTCAAGGAACTCATCACCAAGATTCAACGCCAACGGTCGCTGGCCCCCGGCGAGATGCTGGCCCGTCTCGAAGCGGACGGTCCCGTGCCGATGCTCTTTGACTATCAGGTCGTCGATGTGGCCCGAGTGTCGAACGATATCCAGATCCTCCTCCAAAAGATCGGCGTCGAGACACTCCCCTCGGAGGCGAACGACAAAAAGTCAGAAGCCCCTCGAAAGGACTCCGACGAAGGCGAACTGCGAATGATCTATGTGGCCGCCACCCCGATGGCCTTGAACTACACGATCGAAGTCTCCAACCAGGGCATTCTCGACAATGGTCTGGGCCAGGTCTTCGCGATCTCCGGTTCCGAGACGGAAGTCGCCAACGATCAATCGGCGGTGGCCCTGCCCCGGTCGATGACCAAGTTCGATGAAGCTGCGTCCCGGCGGATGAACAACAATGAATTCTCGAAGGACTCCTCGAAAGCGAAGGCGATCGATAGCCCCCATGAATCGCCGACGGAGACTGACGCGAATCTGTATCTGACGAACGGCATCTGCGTCGAACTCAACGACGCCCCCCAGGTCTACGCGGAACTTACGCAGCGGCAGTCGGGGGCCTACAACAACACTCGGGCACCCTCTCAGGCGGCCAAGAAGCAGGTGACCGACCCGGCCCCCGCCGCCCCACTGCTCAAGAACTCCCTCGAACTCCCGTCGAGCCGCAGCGTTTACAACGGGCCGCTCAATACCCAGCAGTTGCAAAACTTCAATAGCCCCCAACGGAAGCTGCAGCGGGCGCTGCTCGTGGTGCGATCAAACGCCGCCCCACCGGCTGGGGCTCCGCCAGCGGAGTCGGGTGAAGCCCCCGGTGAATCGAAGTCGGAATAGCGCTTCTTGAGGCGGCTGGCTTTGCAGGGACGCGCGATATGCCGATCCGAGGGAGCGGCTGGCCAGTGTATCACCTTGCAGAAGGAAATCCGTAGCCACGGCGCTGCCTCAGACCGCAACGCAAACGCAAACGCAGGCGGGGGCGGAGACCCCATCGATCGGTGACGGGGAGTGGGCCGCAAGAAACTCAAAAAACGCAGGACAGAGGCTCACTCTTCTTTTGCGTTTTTGAGTTTCTTGCGGCCTCCTCTGCGACCAACGGCTCGGAAGGTCTCGATGGCCTGCACTGCGTGCGTTTTCGCGGGACAGGTCTGTCGAAGTTCATTCTGACAAACTGGCCAGCCGTGGATCCGAGGGAGCGGGGGATTTCCGAATCGGGGGCTTCCGAGTAAACTGATAGAGACTGGCGGCGGTGTAGCGGTCCGCCGTGTTCGTTCAGAGATTCTGTCCGCAAGGAGTTCGGCATGTTGCGTAGTCTGATTCTAACCATCGTGGCCATCACAGTTCTGGGAGTGCCCGGATCATCCCGCGCGGAGGATAAGCCCGCCGTGGCTCAAGATGCGACGCAGGAGTGGGATGGCCTCTTGGCCGAACGAAAGAAGATCGAGGTCCGCCTGGATGAACTCCGACTCCCCTTCGCAAAGGGAACCCCCCAGGAAAAAGGGAAGATTCGGACTGAAATGAACACCTTAATCAATAAGTACAGCACTAAAGTGCTCCCCCGCCTGAAAGCCCTGGCGTCGGCAGTGTTCGAAAAGAACCCGGCGAACACAGTCGCAGCCGGGTTCCTCCTGGCAGAACTGGTGGCCCAAAACAAGTACCCCGAAATGATCAAGGTCGCGGATGCGATTCTGAAGACCGATCCCGAGAACACCACCGCCCTCATTTCAAGAGGGCGCTCCCGATTCGCGGTGCATGATTTCGAGGGAGCCATTACTGATCTGGAGGCCGGCCAGGGACCAGAGGACATGCTGGAAGCAGCCAAGGACTATGTCGAGTTCTGGAAAGAAGAACAGGCGATCCGCGCCAAGGAAGACGCGCTGACCGGGAACCAGGCCCTGCCGCTGGTCAAACTCGCCACGAACAAGGGGGATATCGAAATCCTGATGTTCGAGGATGAGGCTCCCAATACTGTCGCGAACTTTGTCATGCTCGTGGAAGCCAAGTTCTATGACGGACTCAAGTTCCACCGGGTGGGCTCCGGCTTCATGGCACAAGGTGGATGCCCGGACAGCCGCGACGGTTCGGGGAAAGACCCCGGGAAAGGCGGACCGGGTTACACGATCAAGTGCGAGTGCTACGCCAAGAATGCCCGCCGACACTTCGCGGGGAGCCTGAGCATGGCGCATACTGCGATGAAAGACACCGGAGGGTCGCAGTTCTTCCTGACTCACCTGCCGACGGCGCACCTCAATGCGAAAGTGGGCAAGGAGGGCGGCCACACGGTCTTCGGGCGAGTTGTCACAGGGCTCGATGTTGTGCTCGCGATCCAACCGGATGATGTGATCAAGTCGGCGACCGTGATCCGCAAGCGGCCCCACGATTATGTCCCCAAGGACCGGAAGCCGTCGCAAGACGAGTAACTCCCGGAGCAATGGGAGGTCACTTTTCGCTCGGCCCGCACCCCGGCCCCTCTTCCGAACAGACTGTTGAAGTCAGTGGCATGGGCGTCTCGCCCATGCGATTTCCCAGGGATTCATGGGCGGGACGCCCGTGCCACGGGGCTTTTTCAACAGCCCCCGAAGGGAGAGGAAGCCGGAGGGGACGCTGGCTGTTTGGCGGTTCCCAGAGAGGATGTTCCATGCGTCTCGGGGTTCGCTCGACTCCAGTGGTGATCCTGTTCGCAATCTGCTGGACCGCACCCCGCGTTGTGATGGCTGCCGGGGAACCGCTAGTACGCGTCCGATATCAAGTGAGTCAGGTTCCCCCGGGCGACCCGCCCGCAGAGCCCGCTTCGCAGACGATTGAAGGTCGGATCCTCGTGAAGGCCGTGGATGGTGGACTGCTCATTGAGAGCGGTCTCGGGGAGTTATTCCCGATTCCGGCCAAGCAATCCCCCGAGGTTGAAACGCTTACTGAGCCTTTCTCCCCGCTGGCGGGCGAGGCGTTGAAGGCCACTCTGCTTCACGAATTCGGAGCAGGATTTGAGGTCATCCAGACGCCGCATTATACGATCTGCACGAATGCCGGGAGCGGCTACGGCGAGTGGTGCGGACAGTTGTTCGAGCGGCTGCACGGAGGGTTTCTGCGGTTCTGGACGGAACGCCTCCCCCACTTGGAGCCGCCGCAACGGCCGCTGGTCGCCATCGCCTTTGCCTCGCAAGAAGAGTTCCAGAAGTTCCAGGCCACCGACGCCGGAGGCCAAGTCGCCACCGCTCTGGGCTACTACTCCG
>JAYSVZ010000665.1:0-11094 GCA_043718305.1 Planctomycetota bacterium
GTGTCGAGCCAGTTGATCGCTCCCCAGAAGATCTTCATGAACCACGGCATCTCAGCCGTGATGGCAAAGGCATCATGGGAGTTCGCCATCGACGACATCTCGTTTCCGAGCTGCGTCGACTTGCTCATCAACTGCGGGTAACGCGAGACGAACCAGAAGACAGCCAGGATGACCGACAGTCCGGCGATGAGAATCAGCGGACGGTAGTAGCACCGCAAGCCGCTCTGTGGGGGGATCGGAATCGTCGACATACTGGGACTCGTGGCGGATGTGGGTGAGCAATCGAATGGGATCGACGAATTAGGGTAGCAGAATTCGTAAGAATTCTGACGGCAGAAGTCTCACGACTTCTGCTACCGCTCAGGTAGGGTCAACTCCCCTAAAACTCGCCGATCACTTCATTCTGGCCCGCTGACACGATTCCGCGGAGCACCCTGAAGTCCATGCTGTCGGTCAGGAACTGGACGTGTCCATCGCAGAACAAGGCATGACACCCCCCCGTGTGGAAGCTGAACAGCTCATCGTTCGGTCCGCAGTTCATATCGACCCACAGACAGGTCGGGGGACCACCCTGGGGGCTCTTGTGGAAGTTGGGGGTGAAGGAAACACCGAACGCATTGTCCGGTTCAGCCCATCGCCAGTGCGATCGTTTGACGCTGGGAGTGACGGGGTCATCGTAGAGTGACCGCATCCCATCATGGCGTCCCACATCCTCACCAATTGCCATCGTGGTACTGGTTCCATCGGTGATCTGGCCCATCTTCGAGCATTCCCACCGCAGCCCCCCGTGAACCATAAAGGCACTGTTCGGCAACCCTGTATTGGGATCGATGTTCGTGTGGATCGTCGGGCCGTAGTCGATGGCCCCGTAACCCAGGGCATCCTTGTCCCCATTCCGGAGGCTCGCCGAAGGGCACAGATACATCGAGAGCGAGAGCTTGGTGGCCGCCTGATTCGCAGCCGTCTGGTTGTAGTACGACCCGAAGTCGTATTGGTTGGTGACGGTGGCCTGATCGATGTAGGGCAGGATGTGCGTGAAGAACGCCTGCCGGTCGAAGTTCTGCCCGAGCGGTCCACTGCCGAGCCCCTGGCCCGATGACGGGAAGCGACGATGGGCTCCTTCGTAGTTGTGCATGGCCAACCCCATCTGCTTGAGGTTGTTCTTGCACTGGGACCGACGAGCGGCCTCGCGGGCCTGTTGAACGGCAGGGAGCAGCAGCGCGATCAGCACCGCGATGATCGCGATGACGACGAGCAGTTCGATGAGCGTGAAGCCACGACGACGATGAATGGGAAGCATGAGTGATCCTTCGCGCCACTGTGGGCGCAGCGATGAATGAGGTCGGCAGAATGCGAGGCGAGATGACCGTGGGATAGGCTTCCAGCCTGTCAGGGCGGAAGAAGGCGACAGGCTGGAAGCCTATCCCACTCGGTGCGCGACAAACGGCGCGACACCTTCACGAAAAATGAGTCACTGCCTCAACCGGTGTACGTCAGCCACCCGAAAGGGCGACTGAGCGGCGCAGCGATGCAATTCGCATCAAGCTAAACGCCACACGGGGGGCGAAAAACACCCAGCACGACCTCATATCGCAACATCGAGTTCACCTGCTTCGGGAACTCCACGGGGCTTTGAGTTGACCGATAATCGGTCTCCCACCCCAAGATCAGATCGTTCGAAAACCGCGACATGACCCGCTGATCGGGGATTGGTGAGGGAGCCGCTGGCTGGCAACTGACCCCCTTGCATTGACACGGCGCTCGACCAGGAATCGCCGGAAGCTCAGGATTATTCGCCTGAGCAATAAAGCCAAAACTCGTTTCTGGAGCTGCGGTTACAGGCTTCCAACCCTTCGGAAATCCACCACACTGTGCGGCCCAAACGCTCGAGTTCGCAGCCACCACCAGTAGAAACACCACCCCCGACACCGCAAGGCGGCGGACGAAGTTTGTCGTCACTGGGAAGGCGAAGTTCAACGAACCACTCCGTGCGGAGTTCACCGAATCATCTTAGATCGTATCGACACGCCATTGCCGGTCAATGGGAATTGTCGATCGCTGGCAATGTTTTTGCAATAATTGTGCCAGTCGACGAAGATCCATTCGCTTGATTGTCGGCGATTTCTCCGAAATCGCTGTGTGACGCACGCCGAGTACACCGACGCTCGAATGCGAAAGACCCGTTCCAGAAGAGTTGGCCCTCGTTCGAGCCCTCCCTGCGTCGTCACGTCGCCCCAGCGATTTTGGAAAAATCGCCGACACTGAAAAACTCAACAACAGTCTCCCCCAATGCCCGCACCCCTTCCGAACCATCTTGCTTTTGGCATCCAACAACCCTGGGCTGAGTTGATCCTGCGCGGGATCAAGACGATCGAAGTCCGGCGGTTGCCGGTGCGGCCCGGAGGACCAATCTATCTCTATGCCTCTCAGCAGCTCTCGAAGGCGACCTACGCGATCGAAGCGGCCCAGAAGTACGGCCTCGACACGGAGAGTCTGCCTCGCGGAGTCTTGGTGGGGACGATCGAGGTCGCCGCGTGCCGACCTACGACGCCGGATGATTCAAAGGCGGCGTGCGTTCCGGAAGAGTTCCTGCTCCGCATGAATGCCTGGGTCATTGGAACTGCGACCCGCTTGGACCCGCCCGAACCGATTCTCAACCCGCCCTTCGGGATGTGGTTCTATCCCTTTGCCCAACGCGGAGCCAAGCCTGTGGGCTAGTGTCCCGTCAAGGCTTGATTTTGGGTTGGAGTCCAGCCTTGACGGCTGTTCCGGACAGGCTAAAGCCGGGACTCCAACCCCGATTCTGAGCGTGGCGGAGGCAGTCGTCATACAAAGAAAACAGCCCGCCTGAGCCAGGCGGGCTGTCCGTTGAACTCGATTCCTGATGCGAACTACTTCTTCAGCAGATCGCGAATCTCAGTGAGGAGCAGGATGTCGGCGGGTGGTGCTGCCGGAGCGGCGGGGGCTTCGGCGGGCTTTGTCATGAGCTTGTTCATCAGCTTCACCATCATGAAGATGCAGAACGCCACGATGAGGAAGTCGAAGGTGGACTGGAGGAAACTTCCGTACTTGACGGCTGCCTCGGGCAGGAATTTTCCGGGGTTTTTCGGGTCGGCGACCTGGGGCAGATTGATCGAAAGGCTCGTGAAATCGACGCCCCCCACGAGGTATCCGACCGGCGGCATGAGGACATCCGCGACGAGCGAAGAGACGATCTTGCCGAACGCTCCCCCCATGATGACACCGACCGCCAGATCGACGACGTTGCCTCGCATTGCGAAGGCTTTGAATTCCTTGATTAGACTCACTGAATGACTCCCGGGAATGGATGATTGAGATCGAATGAGTCCGTATCCTCGCCGGATATCGACGGACCCATCCAATGCCATTACCCACGTTAGTCATCTCGCCGAACGGGCACGATCCCGAAAATCTTTCCGGTATGAAAAATGATCAGACTCTTTCACTACGGCTCGCTCTTTTCGCTTTCAAACCCGAACTTGACCAAATCTTCATATCCCGGTTTGAGCGGGCGAACGTCATAACCCCACTTCTCCAGCAGCTCCGCAGCTGCGACAGACCGTCGTCCGGCGCGGCAGTGGGTGTAGATCACCTTGTCCTTGGGGAGCTTCTTGAGCACCGATGCCTGATCGGATTCCTTCAGCTTGGAGAGGGGTAAAAACGTGGCCCCCTTCACGTGCCCGGCCTTCCATTCATCCTCTTCGCGGACATCCAGAAGGATGGCCTCTTTGGCCACGGTCGCCTTCTGGATGGTCTCCAGGGTGTCCTTCGTATGTTCAGCCGCCTGAAGCGATGTCAGGCTTAGAGTGACGAGCAGAACGGCAAGAAATCGAAGCATGGGAATGGCTTTCTTCGGGAGGAAACAACGGGGATCGCAGAATGTAGCGTAGCAGGCAGTCGCGAATTACGGCAACCCGTCGATGGAGAGCGAAAGACTGGTTGATCGACCCCGAAGGGGTCTCAGAGATTAGCCGGTGGTTGAGCGCGGTTGAGCGCCAGCGACACCACCAGTGCCCAGCCAGCGCTCTCAGTGGTCTCCGGGATGCGGCGAGTAATTACGTCATCCCTTCAAACAGGCGATCCCTACAGTCAAAAACCATCACCACTTGAGTTCCAGAACCACCTCGCCTCGGCCATCGGTGAGGATCACCGGGATGACCAGTTCCTTCCTTCCGTTCGAGTCGCGAACGAAAGGGGTCCCGCCGGTGGCCTTGACCGTCCAGAGTTTGTCGATCACGAATGAGCCATCGGGACCAGGCTCGATGGAGCTGCCGGCTGCCGCCCGCACGTAGAGGTCCTCGACGGGTGTCTCGGTGGAGAGTGTCAGGCGGCGGCGGAAGGCGCCCTCCTCACCGGCAGCCACTGGTTCGAGGAAGTCGACGACCGTGACAGCACCCGCGCGGTACTTGAACGATGGGCGGCCCTGAGCATCGAGTTCATAGCCCAGGAACTTGTACCCTCGCTCGCGGGGCGGTTCTTGAGGCCAGAGCGCATCCCCCGAGGCCAGCACCGCCACCGGCGAGGTCTCTTCGATCTTAGTCACATGGTCGCCGAGCGGGTACTGGTTCCCCGGACCGCGTCCGACCCAGTGCTTGCTGGCGTCGATGAACTTGCCGTGCCACACCAGACCCAGGCTCATCCGGTTGGCGTCCCAGGCGATGTTGCACTTCTCCGGATAGCCGACCGCGATCCCGCGCGGGGAGAGTCCCTCGATAAAGTTGCGGTAGATCACCGGCTTGTCATCCGGCTTGAGCTCGATCGCCTCGGCCAGGAGTCCATCCGGGATGCCCGCCTTGTCGCCGTCCTTCAAGTAGTTCCAGATCGAGGCGATCTGTTTAGTGGAGTCCCCTTCGAAGACATCCCGCACGACCGCTTGCCCGCCGGGGAAGCCCGTCGGCATCCGCGTTCCCGGACGATACGCTTGCGGGTCGAACAGATACCGGCGGAACCAGTCCTCGCGAAGCCGGGTGGTCATCTTGCGCATGTCGATCGCTTGAATCCCGGTGGCGCGGATGTCGCCGAACGTGTGGCACTTCACACAGGCCAATCCCTTGTCCCCGGCCAGGTGACGACCGGTCGACTTGATCCGCGACTCCGGTTCAATGAACGTGGCGACCGGAGCACCCGTCTGCTCATCGCTGGACACGAAGGTCTCGTGCAGCTTGGCGAGCCGACCGTTGCCATACTTCGGCATGGCGACTCGCATATAGGGCCGGTCATCGGCTCCGTTGTTGAGGACATGGGACAAAAACTCCTTATTCAGTTTGTCGCCGACACCATCCAGCGGCGGCGGTAAACGGCCCTCATCCCCCATCTCGGGAATCGTCGTTGTGAAGAGAGCGTTTCGCACGGCCTCCGGTCCACCGAGTCCCTCGCGGACGTGGCAGGCGAAGCAGTTGAACGTCGTCATCGTCTGCCGCGCGAGCGACTTCGCGTTCACTTCGGGGGACGGTGTCTTGATCGCCGCCAGGATTGCCGCCCGCTGTTTCGGCGAGAGGGCAAAGTCTGGCACACGCGACTCACGGCCCACGGGGGGAGATGCCGCCAAGCAGCCCTTGGTCGGGTCGAGTTCGGCGAAGACCTTGGCTGGTGGGCTGGTGAGCAAGTCATCCCCGATCTTCATCTCGTGGCAGGCTGCGCAGCCGATGCTCTTGAACAGCTCGCGGCCCTTGGCGACTTGCTCTTCATTCACGATGAACCCGTCGGTTCGTTCTTCAAGCTCCGGTTTGATCTCGGCGGACTTCGTGATGAACCGTTCGATCGACTGGCGAGGCAGCCCCGGTCCTTCGATCTGGCATTCGATGGTCCATTCGCCGCCGCCTTGGAAGTATTCGATCCGCACCGGATGCGAGCCCTTCGTCAGGCGAGTGCGGCCTTCACCGAACTGGTGCGGGTGAACTCCATCGGCATCAACGACCTTCTGCTGGTTGATGTACAAGGCACTCCCATCGTCCGAGCCGACCCGGAACCGGTAGTTCCCGTCGCGCTCGACGTGCAAGACCCCTTCGAAGCGGACCGCGTAGTTGTTGGTCTGGCTGGCAACGCCGAGATCGAGGCCGCGGGATTCCCCTTCGCTCGCAGGGGTCAGCTTGTCAAAGTCCGGCAACTGGGCCCAGTCCCCCTGGTAGACCTTAAAGGTCATGTTGGGATGCTTTGGTCGCCCCGAAGCCGCTCCGACCTCATCCCCGATCAGGTAGTTCGCGATGTCGCCAAACTGCTGACCATCGAGCGGCATTGATGGCATCCGGCCCGATGGACGAGCGGCGTGCGGGTTCTTAAGGAACTCTGTCAGACTGGAAATCGTGTACTTCTTCTCCAGCTTCCCGAGGGGGATTGTCGTCGCGTGCGGGACGGTCACATCTCCTTCTCGTGGAGCGTGACACACCGTGCAACCGACCTGATGGAACAGGTCTTTACCTCGCTGGCCCGCCGCGCGGTCGCCGCCTTGCTCGACGGGTGAACCGGTCGAGGCCAGGAAGTGCGCAAGCGCCGTGACGGCCGCATCACGCTCGGCGGCGTCCCACCCGGCGAGGACATGTGGCATTGTCGTGCCGGGTTTGGCAGTCTGGGGATCGGTGAGAAACTTCGTGAACCATTCGGGTCGCACGCGGTGCCCGATTTCGCTGAGGATGGGAGCCTGCTTCGGTTCGACACCGAGAACTTCTTTGACATCGCTCGTGTGGCACTTACGGCAACTCAGTTCTCCCATCAGCAAGTGGCCGCCCTCAACCGGGTCACCACTGGAGAGAGCATGAAACCGCTCGAACCCCGGCACGATCGGACGCCGGGCCTCTCGCTGGGCATCGCGCGGCACCACCCAGATGTTGCGGTAACGAATCGGGTTGCCGTGATCCTGAAAATAGATCGGTCCCGGCTCGGGTGACTCTCCGAAGGGGGCAGCTGTGGTGGTCTTGGGGAGTTCAACATCAGACTGCACAACAACGCCGTTGAGCCGCACGGTCAGCCGAGCGTTGGCGACCTTCTTGTCTCCCTCATAGCGGGCTGCTGTGAACTCTCCATCGTAGGTTTGCCAGACGAGCGGCGGCAGGCACATGTTGAGATCGGGCGCCTTGATCGAGTAGATCCCGCCGGTCTCGTTGTCTTTCCCTTCGAGGCCGAACGAGTCGAGCATCTGCGTTTCGAACCGGCCTTGGTAATAGAGGCCGCTGTTGCCGCGTCCCTGGCCGCGGGCCTTGGGCATGAACGGGATCCGGAACTCGGCGTGGACCGTGCAATCCTGGAACGTGTCGAGACTCGTACAACCTTGCTGCAACAGCCCGTCCGCGAACTTGGCCCCCGGCTTCCAGTGCTGATCGACCGATTCTTTCGTCCCGTCGAACAGTACCACCGCGCCCTCGGGCGGCTTCGCTCCGATCGTCGGGCTTTGGCGTTCGACTCGCTCGACCTTGAGAGCTGCGATCAGTTCCTGGATCGTATCAGTGTCCTCATCCTCGACGAGTTGTTTTCCGGTGCCGGTATAGCCCTTCCCGGGGAGCCCACCAGGGTATTTGACGGCGGTAAACTTCCCGTCGCCCAGCGCGACGACCTGGAGTCCGACCCCGGTCGCGGCGTACTCGCCCTGAACCAGGAAGTCTGGGTCGGTACTGGCCATCGTCGGTGAGTCATAGACATCCGCCGCATGGATCGCGGATGAGCAAACCAACCAGACCGCAATCCAGCAGAACTTTGGCATGAGGGATTCTCGCAAGAACACCGAACTGTCAGACCCTGATTCGGGAATCAGGAAGGTTTATCGACGGACCCGCAGGATAAACAATTCCTCCGCGTATCGCACGGATGTCTATTCGAGAGTTGTTTCAGCCATCAAATGGGTCGATCAGCGGGGCGCCGACGTGCCGAAAGTCGGCTAGATTACGAGTGACGATGGTCATCTGATGTTGCAGAGCCGACGCGGCAATCAAGCTGTCCTTAACGGGCATCGACTGGCCCTTCGCTTTCAGTCGTGCCAGGAGTCCCGCCCAGACTGTTGCGGTACCGACATCCAAATCGACGATTCTCAACCGCTGGACACCTTGCCGAAACCACTCTTGAAGACCCGTACGCTTCCGTCCAGCGGGCATCAACAGAATGCCGTATTCAATTTCTCCGAGCACGATCGGCGTGACGACCAGATCCCGTTCATGTTCGCGGAGCCATCGAACAACGAATGGAGAAGGTTCAGGCCGTGTGGCTTCACTCAACACGTTGGCATCCACTAAAAATGTCATAATTCGTCCGTCGTTTCGGACGGGATCGCCAGAAACCAATCACCGGACGGACACTTCAGTAGCCAGTCCACGAGCCCCCCGTTATCACGCACGACCTCACGTTTTAGCAGGTATTGTCCAGGCTCCAGTCGCTCCACGCTGAACTGTTGGCCGGGCAAAATGAGATCCAACTCCCGGATTTCAGCCGGTAGCACGATCTGCCCCTTTGTGGAAACTGTCGTCTTCATAAATGTAAGATATCGTCTTACTTGAGTGCCAGTCAAGTCAATAGCGGCCTGGAGTCTCCCGAGGGAAAAGGGAGCCGGAAGTGGCCCCCCGATTCGGCGATCACTCGACCGGGGCACTGAACAACGCCACACTGGCGGTATACCCATGAATATAGTTTTTCCCCGCCACGGGACCGAGTTCCCCTTGGGCGAAAAAACCAGCCAGCGGGATCTCTCCCGATAGCTCTTGAATCGTTCCCGCATCGTGATGCGGAGTCGAGAACAGCCGCGTTCCCCGACCGTTGCAACTGAACAGTAAGCCTCCCGCAGCGGCTCCGGTCTCAAGTGATCGGGAAAGGAGTGACCGTAGATCTTCATCGGCGGTCACGGCATCGCGTACATGGAACTGGACCGTCTGTCCCACGCGGACCAGATGTCCAATCGCCAATGATCCATGTTCGCGGTCAGCGCCGACGACGCTGGTAATCAGAAAATCGCCACGCTCGAAGGTCTCGCGCTGCTCGCTCATCGCCACACCGATATGCAGACCGCGTTGAATCATCTGCTGGACAGCGGGCGCGCATTCCCGGTAGAGCTGATTGAGCTGTTCGAGGGCGGGGCGACCCCCGAGTTCCTGGATGACGTTGCGGTTGGCCTTGGTCACGATGAACGGGCGCCCCAGCGGGCGACAGCCTTGAGAGACGACCGAACGGACATGAATCGCCCCTCTGAGTACGACTCCCACCACGCCGTGATCGTATTCGTCATCATTCAAGTAGAGCCGATTCTCCCCAGGCGAAGAGGCTCCACTCGCCATCCCGCCTAACACGGGTAACCCTGGAAATTCCGCCGCGAAATGCCCCAGCAGCGAGTCGACCGGACAGGTGAAGGGATCACCTAGCAAGATCGCGGCCCGCGGAGTCAGATCGATTCCATCCGCCGATGGGGCTCCCGTCGCTAACAACCCGTCCGGAGTTCGTTCGAAGGCGATTCGAAACGCCTGGGCTGTGCATCCGGGGAGTTCTGCGGCCCAGACTGCCAGCGCGGGGCCTTGTTCATATTCTTCCTGATTGGCGGCGACCGACTCTGCTGTACAACCGACGACGATCTTTGCTCCCAGCGCTTCTCGAAGTTGTCTTGCTAACCCCGGCGAAGTCGCATGGTGCGGCGTGGCAAAGAAATAGACGAGCTCCGGCACAGCTCCGGCAAGCTGGGCCAGGACGCTTCGCGCCGCTGCGGCCACCGCTTCGGAGGTCGACGGAAGTTGGTTTCCTGCGCTGGCAAATCTCATCAAGCACCTCAATGACCGCGTCTCCGACCCGGCATGGACGCACTCTGACTGGCGTGATGAGAAGTGGCAAGGGACTCGAGGATCAGGTTCTGAGTGATCGCTGGTTGGTTACTGCGGAATTATTCCTCACGCGGCCTGGATTGATGCCATCTTCCGGCTCCCCTTTCCATTTACAACGTCCGTTCCCGAATCCAATCCGTGTGGAACATCTCGCCGCGTTTCTTGTCGAGGCGTTCGTAGGTGTGCGCCCCGAAGTAGTCGCGTTGGGCTTGCAGCAGGTTCGCAGGGAGGCGGCCTCGTCGGTAGCCGTCGAAGTAGTTGAGGGCGGCGCTGAAGACCGGGGTCGGCAGGCCGAGTTGCACAGCCGTCTGGATCACGCGGCGCCAGCTCGGTTGGGCCTTCTGGATCGCGGCCTTGAAGAAGTCGTCGAGCAACAGGTTCTCCAATCCAGGGTTCTTGTCGAACGCGGCTTTGATATCACCCAGGAACCGGCTGCGAATGATGCACCCGCCGCGCCACAGTAAGGCGATGTTGCCGTTGTTGAGCTTCCAGCCGAACTCCTTGGCGGCAGCGTTCAGCTGGACGTACCCCTGGGCGTAGCTGCAGAGCTTCGACGCGTAGAGAGCCTGCTTCACGTCTTCGATGAACTGCTTCTTGTCGCCGGTGAACTGGGCGTCCTGCGGGCCAACGAGGACGGGCTCAGCGCGAACGCGCTCATCCTTCTGTGCCGACAGGCAGCGGGCGTAGACGGCTTCGGTGATGAGGGTCGTCGGCACGCCGAGGTCGAGGGCGTGCTGGCTCATCCACTTGCCCGTCCCCTTCTGACCAGCGGTATCGAGAATCTTGTCGATCAGATCGCCCGAGCCGAGCGAGTCCTTGACGGTGAAGATGTCGCGAGTGATCTCAATCAGGTAGCTCTCCAGCTCCCCTTCGTTCCACTCCTTGAAGACCTGGTGCAGCTCCTGATTGGTCAGCCCCAGCGTCTCCTTCAGGATCAGGTACGCTTCGCAGATCAGCTGCATGTCGCCGTATTCGATCCCGTTATGGACCATCTTGACGTATTGTCCGGCCCCGGCGTCGCCGACCCAGTCGCAGCACGGGATGTCGTTGTTCGGGCCGACCTTGGCGGAGATGGCCTGGAAGATGTCCTTGACGAACGGCCATGCATCGTGGTGCCCGCCGGGCATGATGCTCGGCCCCTTGAGGGCGCCCTCTTCGCCGCCGGAGACACCGGTGCCGATGAACCGCAGACCGGCCTTACGGAGGTCGGCGTCACGACGGTTGGTGTCGGGGAAGTAGCTGTTGCCGCCGTCGATGATGATGTCGCCCGGCTCGAGCAACGGCTTGA
>JAYSVZ010000666.1:0-11075 GCA_043718305.1 Planctomycetota bacterium
ACAACCCCGAGACCTGGGCGGCACTCCCGCTGGTCGCTCTGCCCCAGGCTGGTTTGTGGCTGCCCCGTGGGGGCGGAGGAGGGAGGCTTGGCGAAGAACGCGTCGGGCGATGCTTCAATTCCGCAATCGCGGACTAGACGTAAGCTCCCCAGTCCCCAACAATAGCCTCTCCTGGACAGGGCGAGGTGAGTGCTGAGCACTCCCTTTGTGGAATCGAACATCGTTGATGTCTCCGAATCCCGTCTCTGTCGCACTGTGAATCACGAATGAACGCTTCGGCGTCTCTGGCGACCCTGCGGTCGCAAGGTCCGTTGATCGCCCCTTCCATGTTGAAGTGCGATTTCGGGAACCTTCGTCGCGAGATCGAACTCCTCGATCAGGCCGCCGCACCGGTACTCCACTGGGATGTGATGGATGGGCATTTCGTGCCCAACCTCTCCTATGGAGCCATGGTGATCGAGCGGACCCGTCCGCTGACGCGGGCTGTGTTCGACGCGCATCTGATGATTTCTGACCCGGCGAAGTACCTTGATGAGTACGTCAAGGCTGGGTGCCAGGCGATTACCTTTCATATCGAGGCCGTCCCCGACCCGCGCGAACTGCTTCGGCGGATTCGCTCGAAGGGCTGCCAAGCCGGGATTGCCCTCAACCCGAAAACGCCGGTCTCTGCCTTGGCGTCCGCAGTCGGTGAGTGCGATCTGGTGCTGCTCATGAGCGTAGAACCGGGATTTGGAGGCCAGTCCTTCATCCCCGGTTCCGCCGAAAAAGTCGCCGCAGCCCGCGCCCTGTTCGGCCCGGATGTGGTGCTCTCGATCGATGGCGGGATCGGCCCGAAAACCATCTCCGGCCCGGCGGCTGCGGGATGTGATCTGTTTGTTGCGGGGAGTTCGGTGTTCGATGCACCGGATTATGGTCAGGCGATCCAAGGCATGGCAGCCTTGGCTCGGACCGCTCGCAACGCCTCTTGAGGATGATGAATGTCCACTGTTCGATGGGTGGTCCGGCCGGGCGAAACTGAGTTCGACGGCCTCGCCCGCATCCAGGGAAGCCTGGATCTCCCCCTGACTGAGCGCGGCCAAAACCAGGTCGCCCAACTGGCTGAATCGCTGCGCAGCGAGACGATCGATGTGATCTACGCTTCGCCGACCGAACCAGCGGCGACCTCGGCGGCCATGCTTGGCGAAGCCCTCGGCATCCCCGTGAAGATCATCGAAGGTCTCGCGAATCTCCACCTGGGACTCTGGCAGGGCCTCTCCGCCGACGACCTCCGCCGCAAACAGCCGCGCGTCTTCAAGCAATGGGAAGAGCAACCGGAAACGGTGTGTGCCCCTGAAGGCGAAGAGTGCGAAGAGGCCCTCGACCGCGTGACCGAGGCCCTCCGTAAGCCGCTGAAACGCGATGAGGCCTTCCTGATCGTCGCCCCAGAACCGATCGCCACCATGGTCCTGAGCGTGCTGCGCGGCGAACCCGCTCGACTGGCAGGCCCCGAAGCGGCCCAAGCCACCCCCTGCCGCGTCGATCGCATCGGCACCACCGTTCAGGAGATGCCCCCGATCTCGGCCATCAGCGAAACCATTCCGGCTGTGGTTTGAATCAGCGCGTTCAGAGTCGAGTTGCTGCTGAGGCCGTCAGGAATGACGTGTGAGGGCCGAGGGGCCAGACGACTTGAATGTAGGATGGGCAATCCTGCCCGTCCCTGGCGCGCGAGGAACCCTCAAGCAACACGAGCCTCAATCCGGAAGCAAGCCCGCAGCGGATGCTGGGCCGAGACTCCCAACGGCAATGTGCTGACGAGGGGCGGACAAGATTGCCAACCCCGACTGCTGGCAGCGCTCGCCCGGGCGATTTCGGAGAAATCGCCGACAATGCCTTCTTCCTCCCCTCTCCCCCTGGGAGAGTGGCCGGGGTGAGGGCCGAGGGGCCGAACGACTCCCCTTCGCCACCGTTTTCGGGCCGTGCTATCACACCACGGCCCGTCTGACACGGAGGCCGTCACGTCCCCCCGCTCGCTGTCGTCCGAGGTCGGACGGGCACTTTTGACGTAACCGACAAAAGTTGAAGTCGCGTGGGCTTTAGCCCACGTATTCCTGAAGATAATGCTCTCGCATGGGCTAAAGCCCACACTACAGGGATTATTGTCGGGCGCGTCACTTTTGCCCGTCCCGCTTGCGAGTCAAGCTGAACGTCAATCGCCAATCATCAGCGTTCGGTCGGGCAGGATTGCCCAACCTAATTCCAGAACTGCGAGACCTCTCGGACGGGCCAAGGGGCGCGTCCTACGAAGTGGTCTTCGAGAACATCCGACCCACTGCGCAAAGTGCGTCTCGCACACACGTCGCTGACAGTGCTCGCCCCTCCTCTTGACAATTTCCCTTCTCGCCGAGAGTCTGGAGGTGTTCCCGCCGCATTGACTCGCGACGACCCATCGATTGGAAAAGACTCCCGTGAACATCCCGGACCCCTTGCTCGACGGGGACATCGAAGTCGAACGAGACGATGCCGTGATTGGCGTCGCTCTCAAGAACTCGTTGATTATTCTGATCGGTCTCGCACTCATTGGCGGGGCGTTCTTCGGAACGCGATACCTGATGCGAGAGAAACCGAAGCCGGTCGTTCCGGCGGGGCCTGCCCCCCTTCAGAAGGTCCGTAGAACCGCCGCTCTGGAGTTGCCCAAGGTTCCCTTCCGGGACATCACGGCAGAGGCGGGGATCACGTTCGTTCATGAAAACGGAGCGGCGGGCCAGAAGCTGCTGCCAGAAACGATGGGCGGCGGGGCGGCGTTTCTCGACTACGACAGCGACGGGGACCAGGACATCTTGCTGGTCAACAGCCAGCGCTGGGTCTGGGACGAGCGCCCGGCCCCCGAGAAGCCAGCCACGAGTGCCCTCTACCAGAACGATGGAACGGGAAAGTTCACCGATGTCACGATCGACGCGGGACTGGCGGTTTCGTTCTACGGGATGAGTGTCGCTGCAGGAGACTATGACAATGACGGTGACCCCGATCTCTGCTTCTCAGCTGTGGGGCAGAATCGGCTCTTTCGGAATGAGGCTGGGAAGTTCACTGAGATTACGGAGGCAGCCGGAGTCGGCGGTTCAGCGGACCAGTGGACGACGGGGATCGGCTGGTTCGACTACGACAACGATGGGGATCTCGATCTGTGGGTCTGTCGGTACGTTGTTTGGAGCCGCGAGTTGGACTTGAAGCAGGAGTTCAAGCTGGTTGGTACCGAACGCGGATATGGCCGCCCATTTCAGTTTCAGGCGACCGACCCGGCCCTCTACCGCAACAATGGGGATCAGACCTTCACCGATGTTTCCGAGGCGATGGGGATTCAGGTCCGCGAGCCGCAGACGGGGAGTGCCAGCGCGAAGTCGCTCGGTCTGACCTTTGCCGATGTGAACCATGATGGCTGGCTGGATGTGCTGGTCTCGAACGATACGGTCCAGAACTTCTTGTTCATGAATCGCGAGGGGAAATCGTTCGAAGAGGTTGGTCGCCCGCAGGGGATCGCCTTCAGTCAAGAGGGAACCGCCCGCGCTGGGATGGGCATCGATGTCGGGATGTTCCGAGAGAACAGCGGCGATTGCGGCGTGGTGGTCGGCAACTTCGCCAATGAAATGACCGCGTTGTATGTCGCCCCCGAGGGGACCGAATCGTTCTCCGATGAAGCGGTCCCGATCGGGATCGGTCCGCAGACGCGGCTCGTGCTGACCTTTGCGGTGCTGTTCCTGGATGCCGATCTGGATGGCCGGCTCGATCTGCTGCATGCGAACGGCCACTTAGAAGAGGACATTGCCAGAGTTCAAGAAAGCCAGAGCTACGAGCAACCAGCCCAACTCTTCTGGAACGCGGGTCTGAAGCAAGACACGGAGTTCGTGCCCCTGACCGAGACAGAGTGCGGAGCCGACTTCTTTAAGCCGATCGTGGGGCGATCTGCGGCCTACGCCGATATCGACAATGACGGTGATCTCGATCTGCTCATCGGAGCCTGCGGCAAGGCCCCCCGCCTGCTCCGCAATGAGCAGTCGAGTGGCAAGCACTGGGTCCGCTTTGCCTTGAAAGGAACCCGTTCGAATCGCGATGCGATCGGTGCCGAGGTCACGATTACTGCCGGTGGCGTCAAACAAACCCGCCTCGTAAACCCGACCCGCAGCTACCAGTCGCAGTGCGAAAAGCCCGTGAGTTTCGGGTTGGGAACGGCGGACAAAATTGAGTCGGCGACGATCCGCTGGCCCGGGGGGCAGGAGCAAAAGCTGGAGGGGATCGGGATCGACCGGACGCTCACTATTGAGCAACCGGCCAAGTGAAGTTGGGGGGGCGTGAGTCTGGGGGGCGTGCCCACCAGAGAATTGCCCCCGCCAATATTTAGCCGCACACGGTTTTAGGCCAGTGGAAATAAGCGATGCTGATGTTCCCGATGGTGAGTAGAATGGAAATGTGGGTGAGACTCCGATGAGAGAACCGAGGCCATTCATGATCCGCTTTCGCTCACTGTGGGCTGTTGCCGTCGTCGGCATTGTCTTCGGAAATGCAATCTCCGGATCGCGGGCGGACGACCCGCGATACACGATCACCCAGAATGCCGACGATACATTCATCCGCATCCCGGCGACCGATGGAAAGATCGCTTCGGATCTCCTGATGAATGCCCTCTCGGCATCGGCTCAACTGGATGGCACCGGATTGTCCCGGCACTTAAAGGGGGATCTCGATCTCTCAAGAAATCGCACTGAGTTCACATTCCTGTTGATTGAAAAGGCGCTGAGCGATCGGGCCGATCTCGGAATTGAGCGGGACGGCGCGGGTCGTCCCTTGGCAATGGTCATCGTGATTGATCGTGAGAAACTCGAAGCCGATGCCCGATCGGCGAAACGCAAAGCCCGCCAATGGATGGCCTCCATTGATCCTGAAGCGAACGACCACGTCGCCGAGCTTTCGTGGGGGCTGCGGGGGGCTGAATCACTCGACTTGCGATCCGGACAGCGGCTCGTCGTGTTGGTTCATGGGATTCAAGGCGGCCACGATTCACTGGCTGGTTTACAAGCCGCGTTGACGAAAGCCCAGCACCGCTGTGCCACATACGCTTATCCCAATGACGGGCCGATCGCTGAATCGGCTCAGCGATTGTCGCGCGATCTGCGGGCGCTTCGCCTAGACGAGGGAGCATCCATCGCGCTGGTCTCGCACTCGATGGGCGGATTGGTCGCACGGCGGATCATCGAAGACGCAGCGCTCGATGACCCCCGAGTCGATCGTCTCGTGATGATCGCGCCGCCCAATCAGGGGTCGAACATGGCCTACCTGCCCGGAAGTCTCGACTGGCACGAGCATCTCTGGCGACGACCCGTCGATCAACTGCCCAAGTTTGTGTTCCGGTCGACGGTCGATGGACTCAATGAGGCCCAGGATGACCTCCAACCGGAGTCCAGATTCCTGCTGGACCTCAATGCCCGTTCGCGAAACTTGCGGGTGCAATACTCGATCCTGCTCGGCACAAACTCCCCCTCCAGCCCCCAACAGCTGGCCCAAGCGAACCAGCAACTCAACAACGCCACGACGAAGAGTGCCACCGCCCGCCTATTCGCTCCTCGACTGAAGAAAATCTTTGACCACCCTCTGGAACTGACAGCGGGGCAAGGCGATGGGGCTGTGGCTGTGGAGCGAGGCCAGCTTGCGGGTGTGAAGGATGTGCAACTGCTTCCGATGGACCACTGGACGGTCACGCACCAGATCCACACGGAAGCGGGCCAAGCGCTCGTTCAAGAGATCAGTCGGCGGTTGAAATGAATCCGGCATGACCCCTCACACGGGAGGAATTGCCCCGTGGCTACGCTACCAGAGAAGTCCCCATTTTAGCCCTCGCGGAAATACCTACCGCGATGAGCCCCAGTAGCGGTTCGCGAAGTCCAAAAACACGGGCCAGTTCGGCCCCGGGGTGTGACCCCCGCTGTGCTGGCGGAAGGCGACGGTTCCGTTCATCAGACCCGTCTCCACCTCGGGAAACTCTGTTGTTCCCAACGACTTTTGACCCAGGAGTTCATACACCGGTCCCGCCGCCGCAGCCGCCATGAACATCCCCCGAGCATCGACCCAGGCATCTCCATTCAGGCCGCTGCTGATAAACACCGGACGCGGAGCGCAGAGGGCGATCAGCTCGTGCGAATCGACCGGCAGATCGTCCCACGTCAGCGGGCCTGCGTACTTCATATAATTTCCCGCCATCCAGTGGTACTCGCCGCTGCTGGCCACATTCTCCACCAGTTCCCCCGCGTTGCGGCGATGCAATTTGGCCCCGGCGGCCCCGGACGAGCTGATGAATCCGGTGGAGAATCGTTCGTCGTTGGCGAGCGTGACGAGGGCTGCTTTGCCGTAACGCGAGTGACCTCCGATGGAGACTTTCTGGGCATCAATCAGCGGTTCTGTCTCGAAGTAATCGAGGGCTCGGCTCGCTCCCCAAGCCCACGCCCGCAAGGCCCCCCAGTCCTCCGGCTTGCGCGGCTGGCCCTTGTTCATCAGGCCGATAATCCCTTCCGTCAAACCGGCCCCGAAGTCGGCCTGGACACTTGTGGGGACCAGTGTCGCATAGCCCCAACCGCGCTTGATGCAGTCGACCTGCCACTCGGGCGCGGGGATCGGACCGGGCGTCGTAATTCGTCGAGGGAAGGCTCCGAAGCTAAAGTCCATGACGACGGGTGACGGCTTCTGGACCTCTTGAGGAAGGACGAGAGTCATCTGGATGTCAACGACGACTTCGGGATACGACGTGTTATCGACGTGCCCGACCAGCTTGCGAACTATGACTGGAAAATCGCCACGAGACTCTTCGGTCGTGCTGGTGACCTCCCACTTCACCGAAGGGGTTGACGCTGGGACGCGCCCGTAGACCTCGCGGTCGAAGTCTTCCACGATCTCCTTCCGCCGCTGAGCCCACTCGGCGGGGGAACCGACCTGCGCCCCGGACTTGAACTTCAGCGGGTCGGGCAAGGTGGGATGCGGATTGGCTTTCGCCTCGTCGTAGTTGGCGGCATTGCTGGCCTTCGAGTCATTGCCGTTCACCCCGGGGCGCAGCGCCTTGATCCCGAGTTGCTTGAGCATCAATTGGTGATCGGCCTGGGTCTTCTGGCGGATCGCTTCAAAGTCAGGCCCGCCGGGTCGCTGGGCCAGAGCGGGGGGCACCAGACTGAGTAGCGCCAGGCCGACAAGCAAGATGCGATGCATGAGAATGAGCCTCTGGTCTTCGTCAACAACCGGTTCCGCTGCCAGCGCTGATGCTACGGCGATGCGACCGATGATTCAAGGTGTGTCGTGACGGGTAGATTCATCAACTGGCCGTAGGCAAACCACCCATCTTGACAAATGAAATTCCCGCCGTGTGTCCCCGATTTTTCTTGAGATCGAAAACGAG
Source organism: Planctomycetota bacterium (assembly GCA_043718305.1). Classification (GTDB taxonomy): domain Bacteria; phylum Planctomycetota; class Planctomycetia; order Planctomycetales; family Planctomycetaceae; genus TH-plancto1. The sequence continues at coordinate 7,409 of JAYSVZ010000666.1, forward strand.
ACGCGTATCATGTGTAGCAATACTCGACTTGGTCGGGCGAACCAGGAATGGCATCAAAGTCGCGGGCCTGTCGTTAACAGGCCATTCACAAGGAGGATCCAAATGCCGAAGCGTTCCATGATCTCGGTTCCGGAATCATTCGAGATGGATGCGGATCAAACCGAGGAGTTTTCTCAGTTTCATCGAGGCCATCCCCATCAAGTGGAAGCTGAGGTCTCCAAGGCCCTTCGCGATTATCCGGGGATCTCTGTGGAGTCACTGTCAATCCATCAAGTCGATGGGGGGGTCTGCCTGCATGGAGTGATTGAGGTCGATGACCCGAGCCTCGACGTGGCCAGCCTCGTTCGTCGGGCGGTCGGGATTGACCAGGTCATCAACCGCATGATCGTCCGCCCCGGTCGCTCGCCGCATCATGAATGCACATTGACAGAGCTGGGCTTCACCGGTGAATGGGCGTAGGGCTTGGCATGGCAAACTTGTCCATCGTCAAAATGGTAAGGAAGCATTCCCATTCCCATCGTTTACCAATCGGTTCCAGGATCGTCCTGGCCTCGCGGAGTTGACAGCGCCTTGAGGATGCGCGCGTCTGTTTTCTTTGAAATCCGTCGGGCGGACAAAGTTGGTCGCCTGTGAGGATGTCTGATACAATCCAGCGAAAGGAGCCCCCCATGAGTATCGTCCTCGATCTCCCCCCTGAACTGGAATCAGAACTGGCTGCCGAGGCCGCTCGATTGCATCTTCCTCTGTCAGAATACGCGTCGCGTCTTCTTGGCCTGACCCTATTTTCTGTACCAGGGGTTATGAGAGGTGGGGTTGTGGGGTTTGGGCGGAGCCCGATGGGCGGCAAATTCGGTCGGGGTTTGGTAGTTCAAAGAGCTATACGGGCGGTGGTGGTTGTCGTCGTGACGCCAACTCGATTGATCTGGAACTGAAGCGCAACGAGCCCCGACTCGAACTCTCTATCGAACAGCATGCCGATCGAGTGAGTCCCCATCAGTGGATCATGCAGATCGGTGAATTCGATGTCATGGTCGAAATGTTCCCCGAGGACCGGTTGATTCAGCTCTTGTGGCTCAAACACAGGCAACCCGGCGAATAAGGCGTCCTGTGCATTCAGTCATCCCGAACCTCCCCGTGACCACCACCTCCCATCCGCCGATCGACAACCAGATCCAGTTTGACCACGATCGACTCGCCGATGACCGGGTTGATTGGTCACACGTCGAAGCAGAGCTTCGAGGATAGAAGTTCCCAAGCGGAGCTTGGGAACCAGTCTCATGGGCACCTACGAAGGCACCTACATCGGCATGCAAGACCACAACGCCACCCTCATCGCCCGTTCCCTCGGCGGCAAGGCACCGGAACGCGGCTGGCAGAGGAAGCTGGCATTGCCGTAGACAGACCCGTATTCTCATCAGCCAGCAGGACGGTTTTCTTCTGGACAGCCTCGAGTTTTCGCCGATAGAATACAGGCATGATCCAGCTCATCCTCACCGAAGAACAACAGCGATTACTCGATCAATCGAACGAGCCGGTTCAGGTTGTTGACCGCACCGGTCGTCTGTTGGCATCCGTGCCGGTTGAAGCGAGTGAAGAAGAGCTTGCCGAGGCACATCAGATTGCGGCGGAGTTTGACGACCTCACCGGGACAAGTCACGGCTTGTCCGACGCGGATCTGGATCGCATTGCTCAGAGTTCCAGGGAATTCAAACCAGGGGATCGGACATTGCGAGTGCTGATCGATCAACTGAAGAATCAAACAACTGTCAGTGCCAGGTAAATCACAAGGTGTTGCGTGTTGTTGGGGAATGTTGTCTGCCCCCCTCGTGCTGGGCAACATCGAGTCCATCAGTGGGGATGACTCTCGTCAGTTCAAAGGAGTCACACGGTGTCGCGTCCCCGCTTCACTGTCATCGCTGGCCCCGATTACGAGAATCGCCTTGCTGAACTCTGGTTCGCGGATCCCGAGACCGTCGAGTCGGTGAGTAACGCACTGGACACTGTACTCCGGACGATCCCGGATCAGGCTGGAAAGCCATTCGAGTTTGAGGGGAAGTGGTATCGCTACGTACGATTCCGGGGATACCAGATCGTCTACGAAATCAAGAAACAGGACTGCCAAGTGGTTCTACACAACATCCGTCCGGTCTGACAGCGACCCATTATCGCGATAGTATCGAACATTCGAAGGCAAAGCTGAGTGGTCAAACGTCGAAGCAGAGCTTCGAGGATCGGGGTTCCCAAGCTGGAGCTTGGGAACCAGATCTCAAAGCCCTCGCTAGTGGCACCCGACCCGCTTACCATCGTGGAATGCCTAAATTACCTTCCTTGCATACACCTCTGCGTCTGAGTCGCCCTCGCCAAAAAGCACATGAATAACTTCTTCTACCACGTAGACATCGGCACACAAGTCCATGGAAAACTGTTCACCGACGGAGGGCACTCGAGTGAAGTGTCTTTCACCCTTTTGCTGACACACTTCATCTTCGTTGCGAATATGAATCGACACCAACACGGGGGAGCCTTGATATCTGCTCATTTTTCCAGAACCTTCTGTCATTTTGACCTCATTAGGAGGGGTGGCGTGGTGGCCCAGACGCTGCTTTGAGCGTCTGGAGTTGTACAACAACAAGAGGCTACAGAGGACACGCTCGCCTTTCAATCCCTCTTGTTCCTTCGTCACCCAGACATCCAAAGCGATGTCTGGGTCACCCTGGCAGTTCTAGTAGATCAGGCTGTGCCTGATCGCTCCTTCTGGACGGCAGAATTCTCACGAATTCTGCTACGGCACGTTACGCAATGATCTCTTTAATCGGCTCGACCTCTTCCACTCCCACCAGCTTCTGATTCAGCCCGCCGAAGAAGTAACTCGTTCCATTCGGGTCGAGGCCCATTTGGTGCAGGATCGTGGCGTGCAGGTTCTTGACTTCCAGGCGGTTCTCGACGGCCTTGCTGCCGAGTTCATCGGTGGTGCCGTAGCTGATTCCGCCTTTGATGCCGCCGCCGGCCATCCAGGAGGTGAAGCCGAAGCAGTTGTGGTCGCGACCGGTCCCTTTTTCGTACTCGGCGGTCGGCTGACGACCGAACTCGCCGCTCCAGACGATGATCGTCTTGCTGAGCAGGCCGCGTTGCTTGAGGTCGGCCAGGAGACCCGCGAGCGGCAGGTCGGTCTCGCCCGCATGGAGATTGTGGTTGAACTCCATGTCGCTGTGGGCGTCCCAGTTGTCGTCGTTGTGCGCCCCGCCGGAGTAGATCTGCACGAACCGCACCCCGCGCTCGACGAGCCGCCGCGCCAGCAGGCACTGCCGCCCGAACGCAGCGGTCTTGGGGTTGTCCAGGCCGTAGAGCTTCTGCGTGGCTTCGGTTTCCTGGGAGATGTCGACAGCCTCCGGGGCGTGAGCCTGCATCTTGTAAGCCAACTCGTAGCTGGCGATGCGGGCCGAGAGGTTCGAGTTGTCCCGGCGGGTCGCCTCGTGCTCCTCGTTCGAGACTCGCAGCTCGTCGAGCAATCGCCGCTGGGCTGCGGTGGTGAGGCCCTGTTGCGGGGCGAGGTCGAGGATCGGGTTGCCCTGCGAGCGCATGACGGTCGCCTGGTAAGTGGCGGGCATGTAGCCGCTCGACCAGTTCTTGGGTCCGCTGATCGGTCCGCCGCGCGGGTCGAGCATCA
>JAYSVZ010000667.1:0-11073 GCA_043718305.1 Planctomycetota bacterium
GGAAACCCTCCGCTATCTGGAGCGGACCGGTCGCTCGAAGGACACCGTCGACCTCGTCGAACGATACTACAAGGAGCAGGGCCTGTTCCGCACCGATGCGTCCCCCGAGCCACGCTTCAGCAGCAAGCTGGAACTCGATCTGTCCACGATCCAGCCGTCCATGGCCGGACCGAAACGACCGCAAGATCGCGTGCTGCTGAAGGACATGAAGGCCGCATGGCACAAAGAACTGACCACGACGTTTGGGAAGCCGGGGGGAAGCCTAGGGGGCCTAGGGCCAGCAACAGAAAGCCCCTCTTCTCCGGCCCTAGGCTCTAGGCCCTCGCCCCTAGGCCCCTCCGCCATCACCGACGGTGCCGTCGTCATCGCCGCCATCACCTCCTGCACCAACACCAGCAACCCCAGTGTGATGGTCGCAGCCGGTCTCGTCGCCCGTAACGCCGTGGCCAAAGGCCTGACCAGTAAGCCGTGGGTGAAGACCAGCCTCGCCCCTGGGAGCCGAGTGGTCACCGATTACCTCGACAAGGCCGGACTCACTGAGCCGCTCAATGCCCTCGGTTTTAACACCGTCGGCTACGGCTGCACGACTTGTATCGGGAACAGCGGACCACTGCCGGAAGCGGTGTCCCACGCGATTACGGAAGGGAATCTCGTCGCAGCTGCGGTCCTCTCGGGCAACCGCAACTTCGAAGGCCGGGTCCAGCCGCAGGTGAAGGCGAACTACCTCGCCAGCCCGCCGCTGGTCGTGGCCTATGCCATCGCCGGAACGACCGACATCGACCTCGCCACCGAGCCACTTGGCAAGGGCAAAGACGGGAAGCCGGTCTACCTGAAAGACATCTGGCCGTCGCAAAAAGAGATCAGCGACACGATCGCTGCCTCGCTCAGCCCTGACATGTTCACCACACAGTACGGCAAGGCTGCCGATGGCCCGCCGGAGTGGCAAGCGATTACAGGCAGGGTCGGTGATTTGTATGAATGGGATGATAAGAGTTCCTATATCCAGGAACCGCCGTTCTTCGTCGATATGCCCAAGGTGCCCGGCCCGATCCGCAGCATCAGCGGGGCCCGTTGCTTGGTCTCGGTCGGCGACTCAGTCACCACCGACCACATCAGCCCCGCGGGCAACATCAAGAAGGACTCCCCCGCCGGGCTGTACTTGCATGAGAGCGGCATCGCCTACGAAGATTTTAATAGTTACGGTGCCAGGCGCGGCAACGACCGCGTGATGACCCGTGGCACGTTTGCCAACATCCGGCTCAAAAACCTGATGGTGCCCGGCAAAGAAGGGAACTACGCCGTCTACCTGCCGACGGGCGAAGTGATGAGCATCTATGACGCGGCCATGCGGTACAAGGGAAGCCTAGAGCCTAGGGCCCAGGGCCTAGAGCCAGCAGGCAAAACTGAAACCCCTTCATCTCTGGCCCTAGGCTCTAGGCCCTCGCCCTTAGGCCAGCCCACTCCCCTCGTGGCCCTCGCCGGCAAAGAATACGGCACCGGCTCCTCGCGCGACTGGGCCGCCAAAGGAACGTACCTGCTCGGCATCCGCTGCGTGATCGCCGAGAGCTTCGAACGCATCCACCGCTCAAACCTCGTCGGCATGGGCGTCCTCCCGCTCCAATACCGCGAAGGGGAAAGCCGCGAGGTGTTCGAACTCGACGGGACCGAAACATTCTCCATCGCCCTGGATGACACCCTCAAACCCCGCCAAGCTGTGGAAGTCACCGCCCGCCGCGAGAACGGGGACGAGGTCCACTTCGTCACCACCTGCCGCATCGATACGCCGGTCGAGGTCGAGTACTACCGCCACGGCGGAATCCTGCACAAGGTGCTGCGGGATCTGGTGAAGGGGTGAGTTTCATTGTGTGTTGAGGAGCCACCACCTTGCTCGAAGAAGTGATCGAGACGATTCGAGCGATACGAGGGGGTGAGCAAACCACGATCGCCTTCTTGAAGCCACCCCACATCGCGGTCTTGGCGTGCGAGTCCTTGTATCGACAATTCGAGGTGGATCGAGTTTCATGGCCAGAGGATGTTAAAGGTTATGCGCAGCACAGTGGACTGCTCGCTGCGATGACTGTTGGGTATCAACCTCCACAACGCGGCGGAACGCAGGGTATCTCTTATACGAAATTGACCCGATTGAGCACCCCTATTGAAGTGGAGTATTGCAACCAGATTGCAAGCGATCTCATCGAGACACCGTTCGCTGGATTCTCCGGCAGAGCTGTCTCTGGAGTGAGGAAGGTTGTTGGCGAATTGCACGACAACGTTGCCTCACATGCCTCTGGGACAGGCTATTCTTGTGCCCAAGTCTACAAGTATGGGGGATGTCGGCATCTTTGCTTTGCCATCGCTGACGGTGGAGTTGGCTTGCTAAAGAATTCGAGAATCGCTGATCTACAGATTGCAACGGATGCAGATGCGATCGAGTGGAGTTTGAAGAGAGGAAACACCTCCGCGCGAAGAGAGATTGATCCGATGGCTCAGCGGCTCCCCGAAGACGCAATTTGGAATCCGTATCCTGATCGCGTACAATTTCGGAGGTCTGAGGACCATCATGCAGGCGAAGGTTTGTGACAATTGGTGGAACTTGTGAAGAGAACGAGCGGTTCTCTTGAGATTCTGACTGGTGATGCAATTTGGCGATGGAATTCGTCAAAGTCGGTTGCATCTGCGAGTCGAATCCAGTGGCAAGGCGTCGTTGTCGCCTTTGACTTGGTGATTCCGAATTCCGATCCAGAGGCATTCGTCAGGAACGAAAAGCTGGATGAATTGGCAGGGAGATTGGGATTGTGACCACGTACAGCATCGTGACCCTTGAGGGGACTGATATTTCCAGTCGGACGCGCGCCAGATGGCTGCGTGAGCAGATTGTGGATACCAGAGATGAATGTTTCGTGGATTTCGCGGGCGTTCGTTCCGTGAGTCACTCGTTTGCTGACGAATGTTTTGCAGTCATGGTCGTCGAACAAAGTGAGGCATGGTTCAAAAAGCATGTCAAACTCTTGAACTGTACGGCGACAATCCGTGAAACAATTCTCGAAGCGATTCTGCAGCGATTGGACAGCCTGAACCCTGCGAATTGAGGTTTGTCTATAGATCGCCTTGGATCGACACCCTTAAACCCCGCCAAGCTGTGGAAGTCACCGCCCGTCGCGCGAACGGAGAGGAAGTCTACTTCGTGACGACCTGCCGCATCGATACGCCGGTGGAGGTCGAGTATTACCGCCACGGCGGAATCCTGCACAAGGTGCTGCGGGATCTGGTGAAGGGGTAGAAACCATCGGAGACTTACAATGAGTCCACTTCTTAACGACTCCAAACATGGTCGCACCAGAGGACTCACGCCCTCACTTTCAACTAGGGCGGCGTGACGCCAATACTGAGTGGATGTTCACTGCGTACGGGCTGGCCGCGACAATGTTATTGGTGGCCTGGGCCATCACACTCGGGAAGCTTTGCGGTCGCTCTTCCCTTCAGTGGAAGCTGCCTCTCCTGTATCCTGTTCAGACCGGCCCGGCTTGGGCTTCAGTGATCTCATCCGCGTGGTGTCATGTCGTTGCTCACTCCCCTTCCGTTCGAACGTCCGATTCACGACCTGGAGCGCCAGCTGGAGACGCTGGAGACTCAGCCGAATCCGACTGAAACTACGCAAGACGCCATCCGCAAGATGCGCGTCGAGATTCAGCGTTTGAAGCGAGAGGTTTACGAGAACCTCAATCCTTGGGAAACGGTCCAGGTCGCCCGGCACGAGGCCCGCCCCAAGGCGCTCGACTATATCGAACTGGTCTGCGACGAGTTCGTGGAACTGCGGGGTGATCGGGCTTACGGAGATGACCGGGCGATTCTGACTGGCTTCGCGCGGATCGACGGCAAGAAAGTGCTGCTCGTTGCTCAGCAAAAGGGGCGAAACCTCGAAGAACGCCTCAAGCACAACTACGGGATGGCGCATCCCGAAGGTTACCGCAAGGCTCTTTTGAAGATGCAACTGGCAGCCAAGTACGGCTTGCCAATTGTGTGCATGATCGACACGGCCGGGGCCTATCCGGGGATTGGCGCTGAGGAGCGGGGTCAGGCGTACCAGATCGCGCTGAACTTGCGTGAGATGTCGCGGATTGACACCCCGATCGTCTGTGTTGTCATTGGCGAGGGCGGTTCCGGCGGGGCGCTGGGCATCGGGATCGGCGATCACGTGGCGATGCTTCAGTTTTCGTACTACTCGGTGATCAGCCCCGAAGGATGTGCCGGGATTCTATGGAAGCACCCCAAGCACGCCGACAAGGCTGCCCATGCCCTTCGGTTTACGTCCAAGGATCTGCTCGGCTTCGGGATTATCGACGAAATTATCCAAGAACCGCTCGGCGGAGCCCACCGCGACCACCGCAAGATGGCGACGGCGCTCAAGGCTTCGATCCTCTCGGCGATCAAGACTCTCACAGCGATGCCGCCGGGACGGTTGTTGAATCACCGTTACGAGAAATTTCGAAAGATTGGCCGGTTTGAGGAACGCCCCGTCGAGACGAAGTGATCGGCTGGGAACTTTCAGGGTCTCGGCGTCACGATCGAGAGCCTTCCCCGCTTCCCTCGATTGAGGCCATCCTCTAGCATCCCGGCTTCACTTCCTCCCCCACACACGAAAGCGGGACTGGCGCTTTGGAGGAGCGCATGAATGCACCGCAATGTGGCGGTCGCGGTCCGGTCCCCCGACGAGTTCAGGAGTTTTCTCGAGATGGCAGAACAAAAGGCCACCAATGTCACCTGGCACGAACACCGCGTGTCGAGCGCGGATCGCCAGAAGTTGAATGGCCACAAAGTGGCCGTTCTGTGGTTCACCGGACTCAGCGCGTCCGGCAAGAGCACGGTCGCCAACACGGTTGATCACAAGCTCAACGCCATGGGCATTCACACCTACATCCTGGATGGCGACAACATCCGCATGGGCCTGAACAAGAACATCGGCTTCAGCGCCGAAGACCGGACCGAGAACATCCGCCGGATCGGCGAAGTCTCGAAGCTGTTCGCCGATGCGGGCGTGATCGCTCTGACCGCGTTCATTTCGCCGTACAAGGCCGACCGCGATGCGGTGCGGGCGTTGTTCAAGAACGGCGAGTTCCACGAGATCTACGTCAACGCCTCGCTCGAAACCTGCGAGAAGCGCGATCCCAAGGGGCTGTACAAGAAGGCCCGCGCGGGCGAACTCAAGAACTTCACCGGGATCGATCCGAACGCCCCGTACGAAGCTCCGGAACAGGCCGAGCTGGTTCTCGATGCGAACACCAAGAGCATCGACGACCTCGCGGACGACGTGATTGCCTACCTGAAGGCCAAGGGCCTGCTGTCGGTGTAACGAAAAAGACTTCGCGGGACGTTGTGAAGGGCTGGTTCTGGGAACCGGCCCTTTTTTTGTGATTTGTCGCTCTGGATTGACGCGACCTGCAAACATCCCGGTCTCCGTCTCATTCCAATTCGGCCATCCAGAGCCGCAGTTCGTTCTGGTACTCACTCGATAGATCCCCGATCACCAGCTCGCGTTGAAAGGCGGCTGCGCCGAATTCGGAATGGTCGGCGTCCTCGGCACTGGCGAATCGGTCCTCGGGACGGACGGCAACCAGCCTTTTGAGAAACGCCATTAGTGTTGAGTTCCTCAAGACATCCTTGGGGAGCAAGAACTGGAGCTGATTGGGAAACAATTTTTTCGCAACGACCAACTCCTCATCGGAGTCGATTCCGGAGAACGGGTACTGGCCAGAAAGCATCTCAAAGAGTGTATACCCCAAACTGGCTAGGTCGGACGCGGGCGTTGGGGAGGCCCCTTGCTGGACTTCCGGAGCGGCGTAACGCGGCGTCCACATGCGGTGCATCGGCGGGTCATCGACGGCAAAGGCTGAGCCGAAATCGATAATTTTGCAATTCCCGGTCCGCTTAATCATGATGTTCGCAGGCTTCAGGTCGGCATGGATCAGCCCCTCGCGGTGCAGCGCTCCAATCCCGGTCAGGCACTCCCGAACAATCGAGATCGCGATCCCCGGCTTGAGTCGTAATTGCTCCGAAGTGCCAGTGACGATCACATCGTTCACATAGTCCCAGCGTTCGCTGTCGACCGATTCGCGGACCTGCTCCAGCGTCTGAGGTGTCAGCAATCGCCGCAGGTCGTAACCGTCGACCCACTCCATGGCCTGAATCATGATCCCCTGCGCCTCGACGACATTGTACACATCGTGCAGGTGGTCTTGCTGCAACCGCGACAGCTTCATCGCCAACCGCGCGAGTCGCCCCATATCGAGGCGGTAGTCACGGACTGACAGATACCGATCCGGACGGAAGAATTTGAGCGCGAGCTTGAATGTCACATCAAAGGCCCCATCCCGATCCGCGAGATAGACGACCCCTTGTCCCCCCGCCCCGAGCTTGCGGAGCAAGCGATAGCTGACATCCCAAGCGACTTGGTCCTGTGCGATCAGATCACGGTATTGTTGAGAAATCGCCAGCCCGTCGGCGTACGCCTGTTCATAGGTGACCGTAGGAGTGACGAAGAGTTCAGTTCCATCTCGAGAGGGGTCTGGCATCCGAGGGCGGTCTCTGGAGTGCGGGGCGTGTCGGGAAAGTGTATCACACTTCTGAAATCGCGCAGCTCCCCTCCCGGAGAAGCGGGAGTAGGGCGCTCAACCACCGGCTCTCTTTAGGGCACCCTTGCTTTCGGAACCTCGCCCGAACAGGCGGGTCAGGAGTTGCTTCCCATCGAGGGCCAAGCTGAACCCGAGCGGGATCAGCACCAGCGTAAAGACCGTCGACACGATCAGTCCGCCCAGGACCACGCTCCCCAGTCCGCGATACAACTCACTCCCGGCACCGGGAACGAATTTCAGGCCCCCATCGGTCCACGAGGGCATCGGCACGACGAGCGGGAGCATCCCGAGGACCGTCGTAATCGTGCTCATGAAGATCGGGCGGAGGCGGGTCCGCGTGCTGTCGAGGATCGCCGCTTGGTGGTCCATGCCCTGGGTCATGTTTTGCAAGGCTTGATGCACGATCAAGATCGCGTTGTTGACCACCACCCCGATCAGAATCACGAACCCCAACATCGTCAACGTATCAAGCGACTGCGGGATGTAGATGTTCAAGATCGCCAGCCCTGCGAACCCGCCGACCATCCCGAGGGCCACACTCGTCATAATAATCAGCGGATAGAAATACGACTCGAACAGCCCGCACATCACGAGATACGTGATCACCGCCGCCATCACCAGACTCCCTTGCATCGCCAGCCGGGTGTCCTGCAACTTGTCGGCGGTCCCGGCAAAACGGATTTGGTACAGCCCCCCTTCGGTCAGGGGATCACCCATCAGCGGGATGCGGATTTGCTCATCCGCGATGGTGATCGCCTCGTCGAGTGGCATCGTGGCCAGCGGTTTGATGCGGATCGTGAGCGATCGCTGCCGTTCACTGTGGCTGACCGATTCGGGGCCACCGGTCGCTTTGACGGTGGCGATGCTGCCGATGTTCACGACTTGGCCCGAACGCGTACTCATGGGAAGCGATTCCAGGTCTTGCGTCTGACGAGCGAACTCGCTGGCCCCATAGATCACGAGGTCGATCTTTCGCCCCTCGTGCCAGTAGTCCCCCGCGTACGCCCCATCGACCAGCGCGTTGACCGTGTACCCGAGTTCCTCAGCGGTGATCCCCAGTTCGGCAGCCTGTTCCCATTTCGGAATGACATGCAGTTCGGGATTGGTCGAGGAGAGGTTCGACACCGGGGTCACCTGATGCCCTTGATCAGCGGGGAAGACCCCCTTTCCTTCGAAGGGGCCGATCCCGGCGGACTGCATAAAGATTCGCGTCCCCAACTCATTGAGGCGATCAATCGAGGGACCGGTAATGTCGATGTCGATCGTGCGCCCGCCGTTCAGGCCCCCCGCGAAGAGACTCGATTGGTTGACGATCGCAAACGTGCCAGGGATCCCCGAGGCTGCCTGCCGCAAAACGGGGACGAGTTCACCAGCCCGCAAAGGGTCTTCGGCAGCCGCTCCCATGAAAATTCGGCCGCCATTGGCCACGAAGAAGAAGTTCTTCATCCGTAGCCCCTTTTGCTTGATATCGAGTGGTGACCCCGGCTCGGCCTGCCAATAAGTCGACATCTCGGTTTCGACACGACGACCAATTTTGATCATCTGGTCGACATTGAGCCCCGGCGGCGGGAGCAGAATTGCAAAGACCAGATTCCGGTTCCCATCCGGCAGGTACTCCATCTGCGGCATCATTAATTGCGAGCCCCAGACCGAGCCCAGAACCATCGCGATCACGATTCCCGTTCGAATCAAGGCCCCGCCCGGGATGACCATCAGTTGGCGCAAGCCTTCCACAAACAAGTTGACCAGATTCGTAATCAGTCCCGGCTTCTCTTCGGTCCCGAACGGGCTGGCCGCTCCGGGGACGGGAGCGCCTTCGGCCTTGGGCGGGTGGGGCTTGAGGATGAACCGCGTGGCGACCGGAACCACGGTGAATGACACGACCATCGAAAGTACGTTGGCGTACGTAATCGCAATCGAGATGTCGCGGAAGAGCTGCCCTGCCTGGCCCTCGATCAAGATAATCGGGATCAGCACAGCCAAGGTGGTACAGGTATTCGCAAAGACCGCCCCCCACACTTCGGCGGTGCCGCGAATCGTGGCGTCTGTGGGAGACTCCCCAAGTTCGTACCTCCGAAAAATGTTCTCCAGGACCACAATCGCATTGTCGACCGCCATGCCGACGGCAAAGGCCATTCCGGCTAGGCTGATGACGTTGATCGAGCGACCGAGGGCCTTAATAAAGATGAACGAGGCGATGACGCTGATCGGAATCGAGATTCCGATGATTAGCACCGTCCGAATGTTCCGCAGGAAGATCCACAGGATTCCCAATGCCAAGGCACTGCCGATATAGATATTCTCCTCCACCATATCGACCGCCGAGTAGATGTATTCTGTCTGGTCATAGACCTGCTCCAGCTCCAGCCCCTTTTGCGCCAGGACTCCTCGATTGAGTTCCTCGATTGCGATCCGCAGGTTGTCGCCATTGATCCGTCGCGATTCCGAAAGTTCGAACTCTGTGATCGTTCCGTTTCCATCCGTATCGAGCTGATCGCGGGGCGGTCCCATGATTTCCAGGACGTTGGTCCCGGGGGCTTGTTGGCAGTTGATCGCCAGTCCGTTGACTCCTTTCTGCCGAACCACGCCTTGCGGCTTTTTGTAATCGATCCCGACGGTTCCAATATCGCGGACGCGGACCGGTGCATCGTCCCGCATCGCGACGATGGCATCGGCGACCTTCTCAGCGGTATCGAACTGGCCGAGGGTCCGGACGATGTTCCGGCGTTGACCTTCCCAAATATCGCCCGCCGAGATGTTCGCGTTCTGCCCGCTCAAAGCCCGTTGCAGGTCGGAGACCGTCATGTGATGCGCAGCGAGTTTGGTGGGGTCGACGACGACGCGGAACTCGACTTCTTGCCCGCCGAGTACGTTCGAGGCCGACACGCCCGGCACCCGCTCGAAGCGGGCCTCAATGAAGTCCTCGGCAAACTTTCGCATCTTCGTCGGATCCGCTTGCCCGCGAAGCAGCTCCTCGATCACCGGGTACTTCTCCGCGATCCCGGCCAGCTTCCCCAGGTCGACCCGCCGGTCATTGGCCAGCAACGGGTTCAGCGGCTCAGCCAGCTCGGGGTGCGTCTGAATGAATGATTGCAACTCCTCGCGCGTCGGCGGAACGGGCTTCAAGATAATCCAGCAGACAAACTCCGTGTTCGCAGCCCCCTCGCTGATCGTTGGCTCGCGAGCATCGACGGGATAGCGGGCCACCTGATTCAGCTTGTCGTTCACCCGCGCTCGGGCGTCGGACAGATTTGTCCCCACCGGAAACCGCAGGGTGATCGAGGCCGCACCATCGCGAGTGTCGCTCTTGAACTCGCGCAGCCCCTCGACACTTTTAAGCTGCTCTTCTTGTTCGTCGGTGATCTCACGCTCGACCTCTTGGGCACTGGCCCCGGGCCAGATGGTGGTCACCGTAATCTCTGGCTCGGAGACATCGGGGGTCAACTGCACCGGCGTTTCGATCAAAGCGACGATGCCAAACAGCACCGTCATCACGACCGCCACGGTCACCTTGACGGGGTTTTCGGTGCAGAAACGAATGAAATCCATGAAGCGGGCCTGCGAAGCGAAGCGGAAGAGAGTGCCGAGGATTCTAAGTGACCGATAGACCGGACGTTAGCCGTCGGCGAAAAATGGTTCATCCGACAATTTCCTGCGGCGCAGCTCAGGTCCACAGGCTCGCAGAGCAAGACTCGGTAGGTCAGGCTGTGCCTGAGTGATCAGGCGAAGCCTGACTACCGGTACTGTGTGCGTCCCAAACGTCGGTGAGTTCGGAAACGTTCCGGTCTTTGACCCCAACGGGGTCGCGCCTCATCGCCCAGGGTCGGCTGCGGAGCGGCAGACCCTGGGTCAGTCGCATCCCCAATGCCGTTTCAACCCCAACGGGGTTGCGTCCGTTGTCTGACGCAACCCCGTTGGGGTTGAAACGGCTGATATCGATCGAAACCCCAGGGTTTCCCGCGATGCGGGCAACCCTGGGCGATGAGACGCGACCCCTTCGGGGTCAATTCATCGACGATTGGGATGCACACACGTGATGGATGCCACACACGCCGAACTGCCCCCAGGGACGGTCAACTGATATGATGCTCAGGACGGTAGATCAGCCTCGTCGAGGCACGGAAACGGAGCGTCACGGAACGATGGCGGGGATCACGCGGCGGTTTATCGATTGGCAGCAGCCCGCCCTTCAGGCGGTGGTGACCGAACTGGTCACGCGGACCCGGGTGATGGGGTTTTGTGATCTTTCGTCGATGATCTTGGTCTTTCCCGGACAGCGAGCGGGGCGGCGGTTTCTGGAGCTTCTAGCGGGGCAGACGCAGAACCGGAATGTGCCGCCCGAGGTGATCACGGTCGGGGATCTTCCGGAAAAGCTGTACCGCCCGCAGAAGCCATTTGCGGATGAATTGACGCAGCGGCTGGCTTGGAAGCGGACGCTGCGAAA
>JAYSVZ010000668.1:0-3570 GCA_043718305.1 Planctomycetota bacterium
GTCGCGTAACGCAGAGAGATTCGGGCCGATCGGGGCCGCCTCGGGCTTGAACAGAATCTTGTCGTGGCCATAGCGCTCCAACAGCTTCAGATAGACCTCTAGCGGGATCGCCTGGCCGACATACCCCGAGGCATCCTGCACAATAATCGGCAGCGAGACGCCCTCGGCCAGCTCGCGGTAATAATCCAGTCGCTCGTCGACCGACAGTCCCGTCGTCAAGGGAGGTGCCGCCATCACGGCATCGCACCCCGCCTGTTCGGCATGCCGGGCGTGGGCGAGGGCCTGCTTCCCACTTTCCGCACTAACGGCGGCAAACACAGCTCCGCGTCCAGCGCTGGACTCGACGATGCGCTCGATCAGTTCCCGCCGCTCATCCGTCGAGAGTCGCAAGATCTCGGAGACCATGCCGGTCCCCATGCCCTGGGCACCGACACTGTAAGCCCAGTCGATCTCTCGACGCAGTGCGGCGACATCGATCCGGTCATCAGCGGTGAACGGCGTATGCACGATCGGCAGGACGCCTTGCAGTGGTTTTGGTCGCTGACTCATGGGGCACCTTCTTCTGAAGCCTGGCGGGATCGTTCCTCAGCCAGTCGTAGTGTCCGTTCGAGTTCGCGGCGGAGCTCCTCGCGTTCTGGAAGGTAGAGTTGATACTTCTGCACGAAGAGCTGACTGTTCATTTGGTAGGTCGCGTACTCGACCAGTAGTTCGTCTTTGTGCCGAGTCAGGATGATTCCAATCGGGGGATTGTCGCCTTCGACATTCTCTTCGTTCGCAAAGTAGCCGAGGTAAAGATTCATCTGACCGATGTCGTGATGCTTCACATCTTCCAACTTGAGATCGATGAGGACGAAACAGCGCAGGATTCGATGGTAGAAGACCAGGTCGACTCGGTAGTGAGTGTTGTTCAGCGTGATGCGGTACTGTCGCCCCACGAAGGTAAAACCCTTGCCGAGTTCAAGCAGAAACGGCTGAAGATGGTCACACAGTTGATTCTCAATGTCCGTTTCGCAGATCACGTTGGGTTCAGGGATCTTGAGAAACTCGAACAAGTAAGGATCGCGAAGGAGGTCGTGGGGATGTTCGATCAATTGACCTTGAGATGCCAATTTGAGGATTGAATCCTGATCCTTTCCGGCTGCTAACCGAAGAAAGAGGGACGACTTCATTTGACGCTGGAGTTCACGAACCGTCCATCGTTCCCGGGCGGACTGCTGCTCGTAAAAGTTGCGTTCGAGGGGATCGTCAATCTTCAGCAACTCAACGACATGCGACCAAGTCAAAAAGTGCGACGCTGTCGCACCTTTTGGATAAGTCAAATAGAACTGCCGAATTCGGATGACGTTGCTACGACTAAAACCTCTACCGTGCAAACGAGTTAAGTCACGACTGAGCGTCGCGAGCAGGGCCTTGCCGTAGTCGGCCCGGGACTTTCCGCCCTGCTCGAACTCCACGATATCGTGGCCGATTTGCCAGTACGTCTCGGTGATCTGGGCATTGACAGCCCGCTGGGCACGGAACTGCCCGGTGGTGTAGACCTCAGAGATCCGCCCCAGAAGTTGTTGGTAGTCGGCGTTTGGAGTGAGAGCCTCGAATTCGTCCATTTCCGCATTCCTTCGGTGACTCAAAACACATCAGACCGCCCCGCTGGCAACCACACTGATGACTGAATACTGACGACTGAAAACCTCCCCCTTACCAATCCCCGACACTCCCATCCGGATGAAACACTCTCTGCGGAATCTCTTGCTGGAAGGGATGCTTGCGGACCTCGTCCTCGTTGATCGTGATGCCGAGTCCGGGCCGGGTGTTGGGACGGACGATGCGCCCCTTCTTCTCCACCGTGAATCCTTCCTGCACCACATCCTGCCGCCAGGGCACATCCCCGTGAACGGTCTCGCAGATGATGTAGCTCGGCTGAGAGAATCCAAACTCCAGCGAGGCCGCCGTGCTAACGGGCCCCTGCGGATTGTGCGGAGCGAGCGCGATACGGTATGCCTCAGCCAGAGCGGCCACGCGGCGGGCCTCTGTAAAGCCACCGCAATGTGTGATGTCGAGTTGGCACACCGCGCACGCCCCCGCTGCGAACAGATCCCGGAACGCAGCTAGATGCGTGACCCGCTCGCCGGTCGCGATCGGTGTCGAAACCGCCCGCGCGATGGCCGCCAGTCCCTCGACACTTTCCGGCCAACACGGCTCCTCCAAGAAATAGAGGCCGTAAGGCTCCAGGGCCTTGGCGAATTGCAGTCCCATCGCGGGCGAGGGCCGAGCGTGGCAGTCGACCATGATGTCGATCGCTTCTCCGACCGCTTCACGCATCGCGGCCACGGCCGCCTCGGCTGTGCGAATCGGACGGAGGCCATCCAGCGGCATCGTCGGGGGGACCGCCATCGACTTGAAGGCCGTGAACCCATCCGCCACAGCCTGCCTCGCCAGATCGCCGAACCGTTTGGCATCGTCCGCCGAGGTCTCGTAGAAGTCCTCCATCTTTCCGCCACCCAAATGGCAGTAGGTCCGCACATAATCCCGCACGGGACCACCCCAGAGCTTCGAACAGGGGAGGTTCGTGACCTTGCCGAGAATGTCCCACAACGCCAGATCGATTCCCGCGATGGCGGTCGAGCGGACGATCCCCTGCCCATGCCAGAAGTGCTGGCGATACATCATCTGCCACAGATGCTCAATCCGCGTCGGATCTTCTCCGATCAGTAGCTGCGAGAGATCCTCAATCGCCGAAACAACGCTCCGGGTGTGCCATTCCAAGGTCGCTTCGCCCCAGCCGAAAAGCCCCGGCTGGTCAGTCAGGACTTTCACGAAGACCCAGTTTCGCATGCGGGCGTGACACACGAGAGTCTCGATCCCAGTGATCTTCATGCAACGCTCAACTTCCTGCCGTGACTCAGTCATATCGAATTCAGCGAACGACATCTGGCTCGCTGGAGGGACGCGCCAAGATAGTGGTTCGGCTTAGTCGCTGTCCAATCTGTGTCTGACACTCTCCATGCCCCCGGAAGTCATCTTCTCCGTGACTCTGTGGTGATTTTCCACGGACATACATGTTGCACGCAGACACTCCTGCCGAGGGTTCCCGTCTGGCTCCTCGTGACGCCCGCCACTCGCACGCTATCATCACCCGGCTCTCGACCGATGGGTCGGGAGATCCTCAAGATCGTTGGTTGCCCGATTCCATGAGCTTCTCCGAAATCCTGATCCTGATCCCCAGTCACAGCCTGGAGGACTTCCCCTCCGAACTGGCTGAGAAGCCTGCGGCGAGTTTACTCAATGTCTTTGCCGTGGCGTGGCATCCAGCGCTCTTGTTGGAGGCTCAAGAGATCCCCCGCACGCAACGCGTGGATGATTCGCTGGCCGCCAAGATGGGGCGGTTGTTACTCGCCCCGACGGCGTGCGATGACACCGTGACCGCCGAGATGGCCGTGATGGCGCAGTCGACCGGTGCCAAGTTCGTACGGGGCCATCACGAGCGCGAGCCAATGCTGGCGGCAGCGTTGGCGCAACTCGACGAAGTCCCCGTGATCGATGAGGAGTTGGCCAACGACTTCATGGCCTTCG
>JAYSVZ010000669.1:0-3565 GCA_043718305.1 Planctomycetota bacterium
GGCCCTGCTGCTTGTTCTCCCAGTAGGCGTTGCTGATGCTCCACTCATCGCGGTAGTCGAGCATCAGCGGGACACCGGTTTTATTGGCCAGTGCGGCCCCGACCAGGAACGATGAGAACGGCGGGCCGGTGGCGATGATCGCATCGTGCGGGATCTCACGGAGCAGCTTCAGGCCCTCGCGCATGGCCTGCGGTCGCCACAGAATCTGCGCATCGGGCTGCAGCACCAAGTTGCTCACCGTGCGGGCCACGGACTTCATGCCGCCGAGGATGGCACTCTTGAGTCCCGACTTCTGGGCCGTCCCGTTGCTGGCCGAGACCATGCTCTTCATGGCATAGCCCGGCTCGTACGTCTTGGCCTTGCGGATGATCGTGTTCGCCGGGATGTTCTTGAGCAGGCTCTCGTCGAACAGCGGGGCCGATGGGTTGGATTCGGTCAGCACCGAGCAGTCCCAGCCGAACTCTGGCAGGTACTTGACGAACTTCGTCGCGCGATGCACCCCGACTCCCCCGACCGGCGGGAAGAGGTAGGCGACGAACAGGACTCGTTTCCGCTTCGATGACATCTTGAGACTCAGTGAGACAGTGAACTCTGCGACAAGCCCAGGGGTTGCAACCCCTGAGCGTTCTGGCGAGCGATCAACTCTTCGAACAACGAGATCGTGTCGCGAGCGGTCTCGCTCCAAGGCCGTGCGACATATTGTTGCGCGGATCGCCTGTGGTCCCCGCTGATGACGGTCTCGATCCCGCGTGCCAGGGCTTCCGCATCGCTCACCGGGACTAGCTCCGCGAACTGTGGCTCGGCGATCTCGCGGATGCTGCCGATGTCCGTCGAGACAAACGGTGTCCCGCAGGCGACCGACTCTCGCAATACATTCGGCAAGCCTTCCGACTCGCTGCACAGCACCGTCAAGTCCGCCGCTCTGTACCAATCAGCGAGGCGATCATGCCCGACCGGACCGACGAACTGGATCTGATCGGTGACGCCCGCTGAGGCAGCGAGCTGTTCCCAAGCGGCGCGACACGGACCATCGCCGAGCAGGCAGACCCGCACCCGCTGCCCGCGCTCCTTGAGCATGCGGCACGCCAGGATCAGCACATCGACCCGCTTCAGGCCGACCATCCGCCCGACCCACACGGCCAGCGTTTCACCTTGCGCAACCGACAGTCCGAGGCGAGTCCGGGCCTCCGCTTGATCGCCGTGATAGAACACCTGCGGGTCGATCCCTTGACGAATCGCCCGCACTCGAGCGGCGGGTACGCCCAGCTCCAGACACGCCTGGCGCAGCCCCTCACTCACGGTAATCACCGTGTCGGAATCGCTCAGTACCCGACGGACGCATTCGCCGCGCACGGGATCTTTCGGCAGCAACAGCACATCCGATCCGCCCACGATCACCGCACTCGGGGCGTTGAACATCCTCCCCGCGCGCAGCCCGCACTCGCCATCCGGATGCGCCCAGTAGCTCAGCACCGCATCGGGCTTCCAATCGTGGGTGAGCGTGCGCAGAGCCGATCGGATGGACCACCACATCTGCCCGCCGTAGGACGCTTGAGCGAACCCCGGGGTGTACCAGCGGGTCGGGTACAGCACCTTCAGGCCGGATGCACGCACCACATCCCCGGCCTCGAACTTGCGACCGCGCACGACATCGAGCCACGACCGAGGCGAGATCACGCGGACCTCATGCTCCCGTGCCAACTCTCGACACAGCGCGAGGTTGTACGTGCCACACGCGGGGTGCGACGCGTCCGGGAAGGTCTCGCTAAGGAACAGAATCTTCATGCCGGGCCTCCTGCGATCGAGCGCTGGAATGCCTCGTCAAACGACACCAACGGACGCCAGCCGAGCTTCGTCTTGGCCTTCTCGTTGGTGTACCGCAGCTTCTTCCACATCGAGTCGCTGCGGTAACGCGTGATGACGCCGGGGAGCTGGCCTTGCGACCAGCGGCTGTACCATTCGTAGACGCTGGAGAGCGGGCCGATCAGAGGGCGCGGCACCCACAGTGAACGGACTCCCTGTCCCGCCCGCCGCAACTTGCGAAGCAGTTGCGAACCGGTGAGAAGCCCATCGTCGAGGACGTTGAATGCCTCGCCATCGATCCCTTCGGCGAGGACCGCTTGCCGCACTGCGGAGGCACAGTTGTCGACATAGGTGTAGGGCAGTGTCTGGCTGCCGCCCATCTGGATGAGCAGCGGCCCGAGTTTGAGACCCACGCGACCGCTCAGGACGCCGCGACCCGGACCAAAGATGACGCCCGGTCGGATAATGACCAGCGGCAGGTTCGTCTGCGCGCGGCACTCCCACGCGATCTGCTCCTGCACGATCTTGCTATACGAGTACGGGTCGCGCAGCTCCGGGTGCGGGTCGAGCGGGGTCGTTTCGTCGAGCTGGCTTCCGGTCGAGAGTCTTGCCGCTCCGTAGACGCCGAGCGAGCTGATTTGCACGAACCGCCGCACCCCAGCTTGGGCGGCTGCGGTCAGCAGATGCCGCGTCGGGATCACTGTGTTGAGGAACATGACCGCTGCTCCGCCCGCGAGTGAGGCGGCGACATGGCAGACGCTGTCGGACTCAGCGATCAGGCGACGGCAGTTCTCGACATCGGAGAGTTCACCGGGCACGATTTCGACGCCGCTCCAGAGATCGTTGCCGACGAACTCCTTGAGCGAGCGGACATCGCTGCTGGGCCGGACAAGGCAGCGGACTTGCACTCCGTCTTCACGAAGCATCTTAACGACGCGTCGACCGAGGAAGCCGGTGCCGCCTGTGAGAAAGACATTCATCGCACGGCCTCCAATTGTTGCTCGTTCGGAGCGGGGATCGGTTCGATGTCGGCAGTCTCCCTGGCCCGGCAATCGGCGAAGATCTCGTCCATGATCCGCGTGACGCGAAGCATCTCGGCATGCGAGATCGGCAAGGCCCCGTTCGTCTGGATCGAGCGGTAGAACTCCTCCATCAGCTTTCGCATGCCGCTGAAGTAGTGGATCTCGCTCTTGAGGAACCGCCACAGATTGCGCCGCAGGTTGCGGGCTCCCTCTCTCCATTGGCGAAACGGCAGCTCCAGTTTTCCGAACGCTCCCGGCAGTTTCGGAGCGGCGTGACGACGGATCGTTTGGGCGTCGAAGTCGACTTCGAGCATCCCCTGGTCGCCGTAGACGCGCGTCACGCGCTGGGCGTAGACCGTACTCGTGAAGGTCAATGAACCCGTCACCTCGGCTCCACGGAGTTGCACCCACAGCTCCGTCGGGAAGTCGAACTGGGTGCGGTCCCAGCGGGCCTCCACTCGCGGATGTGCATCGGGCAGCAGGTCGAGAATGCGGTACAGCGGGTGCGAGATCGTGTTCTGAAACAGCCCGCCAGGCAGCTTGCGGACCCAGTGCCGAGGATCGCCCGCGACCACGGCCCCGAACTGGCCCGAGATCGGATAGCCCAGAGTCGACTCGATGTGTTTCACGGTCCCGATCTGCCCAGCTGCGATGCGCGAGCGGCAGTCGAGCCACGTCGGGTCGAAGAGTTGGTCATGCCCCACGCAGAGGGTTTTTCCGAACTCTTCAGCGACGGCGAT
>JAYSVZ010000670.1:0-3565 GCA_043718305.1 Planctomycetota bacterium
CGCCGGAGGTAGGCTCGCCCCTTCTCCATGGCCGGGCCGTCATGCACTCCGGACGTATAGAGGGCCACGACCGCTGCCGCTGAGCGGGCAAAGCTGCTCTCCTGGGACTCGAAGATGCGGTAACGAAATCCCCCATCGTTGTTTTGGCATTTCAGGAGGTACTCGACCCCGCGATCGATCGTCTCTTTGGGGACCGAGATGCCCGTGTTTCTGGCCGCTCGTAAGGCCATCAACTGGCACACCGTGACCGAGACATCCGCTTCGTTGGGCGTCGGATAGTAACGCCAGCCCCCCTCGTGATTCTGGGTTTGGACGATCAGCGCGACCGCCTTGCGGACCGCCTTGGCCAAGTCGTCCCGGTCCGACATCCCCAGTGCCTCGGCCAGGAACATCGTCGCAAAGCCGTGCCCGTACATCGGGCTGACAGCTTCGCTGTTGGCTTCGATGATGTAGCCGGTCGGGGTGCTGCAATTGAGCAGAAAGTCGATGACCTTGGTGAGGACCAGTCCGTACGGCCCGCGTCCCGGGGTGCTGCCGGAAGAGAGAAATGCCAACCCCGCCAAAGCCGCCACGCCGACGTTTTCCAGGTACGGCGGGACACTGCCGAACGAGCCGTTTTCACGCTGCTCCCGGGCCAGCCATTTCAGGCCCGACTGGATGGCCCGTTGAGCCTCGGGAGTGATCAGTGGCGGCGGCGCGGCCTGGGCACTCGCCGAAAATACACTCGTGGCGAGGATGCCGAGAAAGCTGCGGCGGGAGAGAGTCAGGAATTGGTTCAAAACAACTGACCGATATGAGGTGCCACTGGCGGCTGCTCTGAGCCGCCAGTGCCTTGAGGTCCAACGGCGAATCGACACTGGCGGTCCAAAGCCACCGCCAGTGGCACCGATCGCGAAAAATGGAAAGCCATGTTGCACCAGTTCCTATGCACCATGACCTCCCGCGATCTCTCGCGTCCAACAAGTCCTCTCTTCCGAGAGAGGCGGGCGTTTGTTCCCTCGACTCCGGCCCCCTCTCCCGCCGGAAGAGGGGCTGGGGATCTGTAGGACGGCCTTTCCAGGCCGTCCATGATCGGTGTTAAGGCCAGACGGCCTGGAAAGGCCGTCTTACGGGCCCCCTGCTCTAGCAAGGCATCCGGTGGAAATGCACATGCTTCCACGTGCCGCCGATCTTTTGCCAGACCCGCGTCTCCATGCCGGACACAGTGACTGGCTCCCCCAAGGGATCGATCTTCTGCACCAGTCGCACATAGGTCACGACTGCTGACGTGTCGCTCAACACCCGCACTTGCGGCGAGGCCATCGAGGACAATCGGGGCGTCGGTGTCCCACACGGCGGAAGATCGAAGTAGAACTTGTGGAACGGCAACCCGGTCACCAGATGACCCCGCGCCTCGGGCTCGAAGCAGGTGATCGACTCATCGCACAGCTTCACATACTCGGCCCAATTCCCGGCATCGATGCTCGCAAGCAACTTCCGGCTGGCAGCCAACACTTCTTCGACAACGGTCGCCGACATTCCACGGACTCCTGGACAGGGGGAACCTCAAAGGGCCTCGATTGTCCTCGGGAACCTGTCCGGGTCAACCGTAACCCCGCCCTTCAAAACCAGAACTCCAGTCCGGTCAACAAGCTGTGGATCGAATTTCCGCCGATATTAAGGAGATCGTACCCGGAATAGAGATGGATTCGCGGGGTAATCATCGTTCCGAGGGTTCCTCGGAAATGGATCAGAGAGGCGTTTCCGACCTTCCCCAAGTCGAGCGTGGCCGAGGCCACCACCGGGTCGACGGGAAAATAATCGACACCGTACGTGAAGTTAAACCCGAAATCGGCGTGATCGCCATCCGCCAGCCAGTTCACTCCCAAGCCCGAGTGAAATTGCATCTGGGGACTTTGGGCGAAGCGGTACACGAAGTTAAAATCACCCAATCCGAGTGAATCGGTGTTGAGACCTTGTCGATCCGAAAGTTGGACCCACGCTGTATCGATCCCCATCCGGAAGGCCGTATCGAGTCGCAGCCGTCCCGAGAGCGTCGTCACATCATCGAAGTCGTTGGCCGCGTCCAAACTCAGGCGGCCCCCCCACTCTTTGAGTGTATGAATTTGAGGACCAAGCACGAGATACCCCTCGTGATCATCGGCGTAGGGACCGACCGGAAAGCCGGGGTTCCCCACTTCGTCACCCACTTCCAGGGCCAGATGCGGTCCCCACCACGGTGCCGTCAACACCCGAATGGCGACCCAGGCTGTCAGGGAGTCATCCTCATCATCGCAGTCGTTGTCACTGTCGGAGTGGCCGTGATGGCCGGTCGAGGGGCTGCTCTTCTCTGGCTCATGGACCTCGCGACGGATCGCATCCAACGGCTGCTCCTCGGCCCATACGCAGCTGCCCGCGAGGAATTGAAACAGCACGAGGGCCAGCAGCACACGCCAACGCACGATGTCCTCCGTGATGATGCGATTGGACTAAGCCCCAAGGGGAACGCCTTCGGAACCGGGGAAGCATCGTCCGAATTCCAAAGAGGGTCAATACGGCCTTGCTAACCCACGGCACACGGCTGCAGCCGCAAAGCCAGCTTGTCACGCCCTCCCTATTCACGATTACACTGCCAGACATGGACCAGGCCGCCACCACTCCCGGATTTCGTGTCGCGCTCGACGGGTTCAGCGGTCCGTTGGAATTGCTGCTCTATTTAATTCGTCGGAATGAGTTCGAATCGCGACGCGTCCCGCTTTCGAAGATCACGAACCAGTTCCTGGAGTTCCTGACGATCCTGCAGGTGATCGATTTAGAACTCTCCTCCGAGTTCGTCGTTGTGGCCAGCACGCTCGTCGAGATGAAAAGCCGTGAGGTGCTCCCCTCGGAAGACGAAGCCGCTGCCGAAGCAGATCCCGACCTCGCAGCCACAGCCGGCAGCCCCAGCAGCGAGATCATTCGCAAGCTGCTGGAGTACCGCCGGTTCCGCGATGCATCCGAGGCCCTTGACCGGCGAGCTGCGGAGTGGCAGGCCCGCTACCCGCGTCTTTCGGAAGAACGCCCAGTCGTGGGCAAGACCCCTTCGCTCGACCGGATCAAGGAGGTCGAGCTGTGGGATCTCGTGAGTGCGTTCGGTCGCGTCGTGCAGCGCGACGAGGTGCAAACCGAGGGGCACATCCGGTACGACGAAACGCCGATCGAGGTCTTCGTCGAACAGATCGGCACTCGCGTCCGGGCGGAAGGCGAAGTGCTCTTCACGACCCTCTTCGACCAGGAGACAATCCGGGCGCGGATCGTGGGGATCTTCCTGGCGATCCTCGAACTGCTCCGGCACCACGGGTATCGCGCGGTCCAGGTGGGCTTGTTTGGCGAGATTCGGGTCTTGCCGCCTCTCGCCGAAGATCGCGAGGGAGCTGCAGACCTTCCTTCGCTTAAGCCAAGGCTTTGACTCGCCCGTGTGATTCGCGGTACAAGGGGGGCCATGTTTCCGAGAGACAGCCAGTCACCACGGGAGACCTCCCATGCCGCGAACACTCCATGTCTTCGCAGCGGTCTTCGTTCTATCGGCTCAGATGGTCTTCGCAGA
>JAYSVZ010000068.1:0-2704 GCA_043718305.1 Planctomycetota bacterium
GAAGGACTGTTGATGACCGCAGACTCGGGATTCGCCGAGAAGGGCCGCGTGACCGAAAAGGGGCTCGATGAACTTCGGACGCGGCTGCCGCACGCCGACAAGGAAGCGATTGACGCCCTCGCCAAGGATCCCAAGGTGGAGTACGTCGAGAACCTTTTCACTGTGAACATGGTGGTGAATTTTCTGACGTCAAAGCTCGCCCCCTGATCGCGGGATGGCTCGATTTGACGTTTGCACGCCGCCTGCAGCTCCCGAGGGCTTCGAATGCGTTGGTATTGGATCGACCGCTTCACCGAGTTCAAGAGCGGATCGCACGCCACAGCGATCAAGAACGTCACTCTGGCCGAGGAACATCTGCACGATCATCTGCCGGGATTCCCCGTAATGCCCGCATCGCTGATGCTCGAGGGGATGGCGCAAACCGGCGGCATCCTGCTGGGAGAACGAAACCAGTTTGCCCACATCGTGATTCTGGCCAAGGTTCCCCGGATGACGTTTCATGGATGGGCTTGTCCGGGAGACACGCTGGTGTATTCCGCCAAGCTCGTTGAAGCACGCGACGAAGGGGGAATGGTCGAAGTGCAAGCCCACGTCGGGCAGCGTCTGGTCGCCGACGGCGAAATCGTGTTTGCCCACGTCGACGATGCCGCGGGTGGCGGGGCGAAGATCGATCAAAAGAACTTCGTGTTCTCGATTCTGCGGAACGTGATGGATGTGGGGAAGGTGGGAGACGGGGAATAGCAGCCTGTTGAAAACGGACGTGGAGCACGTGTTCAACGTGCTCTGGCCCGTGACAATCGGGCACGCTGGCAGCGTACCCCGCGTTTTTCAACTGGCTGATGGGTTCCGCGGAATCGGCGATTGCCCCGGCATCGCCGCCTGATGTTCGCAAGGTATTCGGACGCGGTCAGGGTGGGGCCGCGTTTTACGATCCCGCGGAAGCGGAAGAGGAATTCGCCATGAGACGCCGAGTCGTAGTCACCGGAATGGGAGCAGTCACGCCGATCGGCCAGACGGTGGAAGACATGTGGAAGTCGCTGCGCGAGGGGAAAAGCGGCATCGGCCTGATCACCCACTTCGACGCATCCCATTTCCCCACGAAATTCGCGGCCGAAGTCAAGGACTTTGAACTGGCCAAATATGTCGACGATCCCCAGCGTTTTCAGTTTTGCGGTCGCAACATCCGCTTTGCCGTGGGAGCCGCCAAGCAGGCGATGGACGACTCCGGCCTGCTCGATTCCAACATGGATCCGGCCCGGCTCGGAATCTACCTCGGAGCGGGTGAGGGGCAGCAGGACTTCAATCTCGTGATGGGGTTGATCGCCGAATCGCAGCGGGACGGCCAGGTGGATCTGGAAACGTTCACCCGGGCGGGACTGCAACGGTTGCACGCCCAGACGGAACTGGAGCAGGAACCGAACATGCCCGCCGGGCATTTGGCGGGCTTGTTCGATGCCCAGGGCCCCAATCTCAACTGTCTGACCGCCTGTGCGGCTTCCAGCCAGGCGATTGGTGAGGCGACAGAAATCATCCGGCGCGGCGACGCGGATGCCATGCTGTCCGGCGGGGCTCACAGCATGATTCACCCGTTTGGTGTGACCGGCTTCAACCTGCTGACCGCGCTGTCGACCCACAATGAGGATCCCCAGGGGGCGTCCCGGCCGTTTGACCGCGACCGCGATGGCTTTGTGCTGGGTGAAGGCGCGGGAATGGTGGTGCTCGAGGAACTGGAACACGCCAAGAGCCGCGGTGCCCGGATTTACGGCGAAGTTGTCGGCTACGGTTCGACCGCGGATGCCTATCGGATCACCGACATTCATCCCGAAGGGCGCGGGGCGGTGGCCTGCATCCGGATGGCGCTGCGCGACGCGGGCCTGAACCCCGAAGATGTGCAATACATCAATGCCCACGGAACCAGCACGGAAGTGAACGACAAGGTGGAAACAGCCGCCATTCGCCAGACGTTTGGAGCGGCGGCCTACAAGACGCCCGTCTCCAGCATCAAGAGCATGATGGGGCACTTAATTGCGGCCGCCGGCAGTGTCGAGGCCATCACCTGCCTGTTGAGCATTCGCGATGGCGTGGTGCCTCCGACGATCAATTATCAAACTCCCGATCCCGATTGCGATCTGGACTACATTCCCAACGCCGCCCGCGACCTGCCCGTGAAGCGTGCCCTGTCCAACAGCTTTGGCTTCGGCGGCCAGAATGTGTCATTGATTTTTTCCGAGTACGTTGCCTGAGCAACCGCAACCAGCATCCCTTCGGTGACGTCGACGTTTGGTGGAGATGAATCGTGGGCAGAGAGTACACGCATCGCACCGCGGGGAATGGTTCCCGTTCGGGAGGCTTGTCGTGACGTGGCTGCTTGTGACACTGGTCGTTCTTCTGGCGTTGGAACTTGTCGTGCGGGTCTACTACGTCCGGATCGTGCTGCGCGTCTTCGAAACGAAGCCACCCTTCACCGTGCATTTATTCCCGCCCGACCCGAAGGCCGAAGCGATTGAGTTCAAAACCACTGATGGCTTGACCCTCCGGGGCAGCCTGCACCGTCAACCGGAACGGACTCCCAAAGGGTTGATTCTGTTCTGTCCGGAAACGGACGGCAGTCATTGGTCGGCCATGTCGTACTGCCACGCCCTGGTTGAAGACGGCTTCGACATTTTGTCGTTCGACTTTCGGGGGCAGGGCGAGAGTGATCCGC
>JAYSVZ010000671.1:0-11028 GCA_043718305.1 Planctomycetota bacterium
CCTCCCTCCCTCCCTCCCTCCCTCCCTCCCTCCCTCCCTCCTCCTTCCCTCCTCCTTCCCTCCTCCTCCTTCCTTCCTCCCTTTCCCATGTCTGAACGCACTCTTCAACTCCGTGTGGGTCTCTTTGTCGTGACGGCCATCGGCATTGCCGGGGGGTTGATCGTTCAATTCGGCGAGGTCCAGAAGTACTGGAAGAAGACCTACTCGATCGCGGTTCACTTCGACGAGGCCCGGGGCACGCACCCCGGCTGTCCCGTGCGGATGAACGGCGTCACGATCGGGGAGGTCAGCGAGGTGATCCTCGGCGAAGACGAACCGGGCGTACTCGTGGTCTTGCAGATCCAGGAGGACCGCCGCATTCGCCGCGATGCCCAACCGGCACTTGTTCAATCGCTGTTCGGGGATGCCGCCATCGAGTTCTCCGGCGGGCTCAGCCCCGAGTATCTAACGGCGAATAAACGCCTCAAAGGAACCGGTGCGAAAGACCCCCTCAAGGCCGTCGAGAACCTGGAGAAGACCGTCTCCACCACGCTGGCCTCATTCGAAGCCACCAGCCGTGAATGGCAGATGGTCGGCAAGAACATCAACAGTCTCGTGGAGACCGAACGCGGCAGCCTGGACGATGTCATCGGGCGGGCGGCTGTGGCTCTCGACACCTTTACCGTCACGATGCAGTCGGCTTCGAAGACGATTGAGAAGGCGGGGCATACGCTGGAGAGTACCAATAGCCTGCTCGATGATCCTGAGATGCGGGACAACTTAAAACGCACCATCGCGGGCCTGCCCCGGATGGCCGAAGAGACCAAGCTGACGATCGCAGCGGCGCGATCCTCGATCGAAAAGATGAGCGACAACCTCGACAAACTTTCAGCCGCCACCGACCCGTTGGCGGAGCAGAGCCGCACGATGGTGACCCACCTGAACGGGAGTCTGGTCCAGTTGGAATCACTGCTCACGGAACTCAATCAGATTACGCAAGTCGTCAACGACGGGGATGGATCGCTACGCAAATTCGCGGAGAATCCGGAGCTGTATAACAACCTGAATAAGTCGGCGACATCACTGTCGCTCCTGTTGAAGAACATCGAGCCGATCATGGCCGACGTGCGCGTCTTCAGTGACAAAGTCGCTCGGCACCCGGAATTGCTCGGAGTTGGCGGCGCGATGCGCGGAAGCTCGGGGATTAAGAATCCGGACGAAGGGATCGAACCGGCCGGGTTCGAAGAGCCCGCCAAGCCGACGCGGCGACCGTAGAGCGGCTTTGGGTGAGGGGCTTGGACCACTACGGCGCGGGCGGAGCTTCGCGCTCGGCAATCTTCTTGAGGTACTTCTCGATCGCCTGTCGGTAGTGGGCGGGGTACTTTTGGTCCAGCAGATTTTTCGCAGCGGCCTGGTCCTTCTCGGGGAGGTTGCCCCAGCCATCCTTGTGGCCGGACTTCTTGGGATCGACCTCGCCTTCGCCTTCTTTCCCTTCCCCCAAGTAGGACTGGTCCGCGGGGTTGGATTTACCGTTTTGAGGAGTCCGTTTGCCTCCGCCGCCTCCACCTCCGCCCCCTTGTTGGGCTTCGGCTTTTTTGATCAATTCATCCAGGGTGCCGATGATCTTTTCTTCGACCCGTTGCACCCGCTGGCCAGCATGGCCCAGCGCCAGGCGGCGGCGAACATCCTCCATCTGCCGCGAGACTTCGCCGAGCGACTTCTCTTCCAGCTTCTCCAGGTCACTCTTCATCAACTCGGCCAGCGTCACATACCGGGCCGGTGTCTGCTCGGTCTCCGTCAGTAGCCGGTCGATCGTGGTCAAGGCTGCGTCGCGCTGGAGCAGGGCGGTCTCGCAGACCGCTCGGTGGAACAAGGCCCCCGCCGGGTCGACGACCGACTGCGGGTCGATCTCCATGTAGATGTCGAGGGCCTCGTCATACCGATGCCATGATGACAAGGTCCGCGCATGGAGCAGCCGCAAATTGTTCACGTAAAACGGTTCATCGTGCCGCGACTGGAAGATCGGCGAGTCGACGACGCCCGCACTGGTCAAGGTGGTCATCGCTTCGACCAGCCCCCGCGTCTCCGGGTCGGCCCCGGCAAAGGTCGCAATCACCGCCTCGAACCGCGTCGACACCGGAGCGACAGCCCCCACCGAATCGATCGTCACCTTAAGAATGGCCTCGGCCCGATCCCCGGGAACCGACCGCTTGGCAAGCCAACTCGCCAACTCCGCGCGGCACTGCTCAACCGTCGGCGGGGCGTAGACCGTACTGGCGGCTTCGAGAACGCTCACCAGCGGCAGCAGCCACAAGCCAGCCAAAAGCAGAATCGACTGCCGAAGGTTCGCCAGAATCACAGATGTCTCCTCACCGACTGCCCCGACTTGGGACCAATGACGCGCCCCTACTCATTCCGTCCCGTGGACAAATCATACGTTGCCGACTGGATCCTTTGCTGCCGTTTCGCGAGGTCTTCCGCCAGTTTTCGGTGATCGGTGTCGGCGGCTTGTTCACCATCGATCTCGATCCCGATCTGCTTGGTCAGGCGGTTCACCTGGTTCTGGAGCGACCGGATCATCTTCAGCTCGGCGAGCTGTTCGACGAGTTTATTGTCCTGCGGCGAGCCTTGTTGTTGCTTCTTGGGGGGCTGGTTCTTCTTCTGCCGCTGGGCTTCGAGTTCCTTTTGCATGGCCAAGATGATCTCTTCGAGCGTCTCGACGACGATCGTTTCCAGCAATTGTGTTGTGCCGCCCGTGTCGGTTCCGGTGAGCCGCTCGACGATCAGCTCCATCGACTGCCCCATCTGCTCGACCGCTTCCGGGAAGGCCACCGAGGATCCCTCCTCCTTGAGGAGCGACAGGGCTTTATCCGCATCGGCCACGTTCCCGCGTTGCAACTGAGCGGCGGCGTTGCACTTGTCAAAGTGAGCCGGGTTGCGCTCGGGTTGCGGAATCTTGTCGAGGCGGGTCGTCTCGCTGTTGATCTGAAGCTGCACCTTCAACATCTTCTGAAATCGGACTTCCAGCATCGCCAAGTACAGCTCTTTCTCCTCTTCGCGACGTTGTCGGAGGATTTCTTCGAGCTTGGCCTTGAGCTTTTCCAGCTCGCGGAGGGCTTGTTCTTGCTCCTCGCCAGCGGCTTCGCGGCTCTTCTTTTCGAGTTCCTCGATGGCCTTTTGCATGGAGTCCTGGGCCTTGTCGAGGTCATCGCGGCCATCATCGTTCTGAGGCTCTGGGGGCTGCTGCTCTTGGGGTTGCGGCGGTTGGCCATCTGGCGGTGGCATCGGTTGGCCGGGCATGGGCTGGCCCTTCTGTCCGGGCATCGATTTTCCGGGCATGGGTTGGCCATCCATGGGTTTTCCGGGCATCGGCTTACCGTCGGACGGCTCGCCCTCGCTCGGTTTTCCGTCACTGGACTTAGGGTCACCCGGCATCGGCTCGCCGGGCTTCTTCTCACCGGGTTTTGAGTCTTTAGGCTTCTCCCCTGGCTTCGGGTCACCGGGCTTCTTCGGATCGGCCTTGTCTCCCAGCTTCTGTTCGCCGGGTTTGGCGTCGCCGTCCATCGGTTTCCCATCCCCGTCCTTTGGCGGTTCCTTCCCCGATGGGTCTTTCGGATCTTTTCCGTTGGACTTCGGATCACCCTTCTGATCCTGGTTATGCTTGTCAAGTTTCTGCGCCAGCTTGCGAGCCTCTTCCGCTGTTTTCTTCTGGTCAGCTTCGACCTTTTTCAGGTCGCCGCCCTTTTGGTTGTCCGACTTCACGTCGCGCTGCCGCCCGATCAGGCGGTTCGTGTCTTTCAGCGCCTCTTGAAAGAACTCCATGTCTCGCTTAAGCCGATCGCGCTCATCGTCCGACTGCAACATCTGCAGGATCTCTTTGAGCCGCTCGATGACCTGCTTCTGGCGGTCGGCAGCCGAGCCGGTTTGCTTCTGTTGAAGCTCGAGCGTGATCTTATCCATCTCAGCGAGCAGAGCTTGCTGCTGACTCTTCTCGCGAACTCGAT
Organism: Planctomycetota bacterium; assembly: GCA_043718305.1. Lineage (GTDB taxonomy): Bacteria > Planctomycetota > Planctomycetia > Planctomycetales > Planctomycetaceae > TH-plancto1. The sequence goes on from JAYSVZ010000671.1 coordinate 3,984, forward strand.
CGAGAGTATCCGCCTGCTCCGGTTCCTTCCGCCGAAGATGCTCCGCAGCCTCCAGCAGCGAGCGTTCAAACCGCTCATAATCGCGGCGAATCTGCTGTTGCTGAATGCCGAGGTCGGCCTTGGGCTTGGAGGCATCGTCCGCGCGAACTGTCTCCGCCGAGAGCCACAGCGCGACAAGACACGACAGGAGTGACAGCCATTGACGCATGACAGAGTCTCCGACATTTGACAAGACGAGCGGTGCGGCGCTCCGGCTCCCCTCTCCCCCCGGGAGAGGGGCTGGGGGTGAGAGCCGAGTGTCAGAACGACTCCCGATACCCACAATCGCGGCGACCTTCCGAAGAAGTGGCTTCATTGCCCCAACTCCTCGAAGTTCTTCAGCTCCGTCGCCTCGTTGAGCTTCTCGTAGCGGTCGATCATCTCCTGCAACCGCTTCTTCAGGTCGTTGAGCGACTCCCGCTCGCGCATTTCGGAGAGTACCTTTTTCAGTCGCTCGAGCAAGCTGTCGACGTTGGCGATAGAGTCGGTGATCGCTGGGCGGGGGTCTTGCTTTTGCTCCTCGCGGAGTCGGTAGAGGCCGATCTGCTGGTCGGTTTGGGTGTAGGCCGACTCGTTGATCGTATGGAGCGGAGCGACGATGCCATCGTCGATCCGTTCGAGGAGCGTCGCCGAGTCGACGCGGTTGTTGACCATCTCCTCGCGAATATCGCGGAAGGCGGCCTCGATCGAGCGGCACTCGGCGTGATTCTTCCGAATCATATGCAGGTTGCGTTCGGCGCCCGCCGAAATCGCCACATCGAGCGAACGGTACTGTGCCTCCCACGTCTCGTGGGCCGACTTCTCCATCGGCTCAGCGGTCTTCAGCGTCACCCGCTCGCTGGCCCGTTTGTGCTGCTCATCCAGGTCGGTTCGCACGCGCGTGGTCTCGTCGACGATCTGTTCGAGCCGGGCGCGGAGGTTGACCTCTTGATCGTAGAGCCGCCCGAGGAGTTCCTCCGGCGAAACGATCTGGAAGTCGAACGACTCGCTGCGAACGACATGCGGTCCATTGATGTGGTCACCATCGGCAGCCACAAGGGTCAGCGAGAGCTTCTGGCCCTCTTTCAACTCGAGCGGCAAAACTGCGAATCGTTCCGCTGCCTCTTGCGGTGTCGCCGCCAGCGGAAACTCGCGCTGTCCCCGAGGCGGATTTGAAAGTTGTGTACGGACCGGGTCGAGGGCGTCGACCTTTGACTCGAAGTTGGCTTCCAGAATGCCAAAGTCATCGCGAATCAGTCCGGTCAGCGGGATGCTGGCGGTGCGGGTGATGGCGTTGCGAACCCCTCGGCGGCGGACCTCGATCACCGGTGGTTCATCGGGGATGCCGACGATCGTTACGCTGGCGGGTTCCTGGCTCCCGACCTCATCATCGTCGACCAGAGAGAGCTGCATCTCGGACCGCATCGGGACCGGGAGCGGAAATGCAGTGGCCGAGTCGAGCGTCTTGTGCCGCTCGCTGGCCGAGTCGGTGATCCACGCGGGGAGCATCAACCTCAGGCGATCGCCGGGGAGGCACTCCGCGCTGACTCGCGGCTCGAGCATGACCGAACGTGGCTCCGCAGTCGGCGACTCGCGGAGCGTGATCCGCGCGGGGAGCGGCTGGAGCTTGCCGTCTGCGGATCGCTCGTACCCACAGGAAAACTCCCACGCCCCAGCCCGGATGTCGACCGACATCAGCGGCTTGTTCGACACCGCACGCAGCTCGAACTTGGTCTCCGCCGGGATGGCGACTTGCGTTCCGGCGAGTTCCAACGGGCGGTCTTCGAGTGACTCCTGCCCCATGTAGGCGGGGTAGTCGCATTGCAGCTCGACCTTCTCCAGTCGCGGCGGTTCCACGATCACCACGCGATACGGTTCGGCGGTGGCGAAGTCCCCCCCGCGCAGCCAGAACCACTGTTCGTCGACCACATTCTTCATCGTGTGGCGATAAGTTCCCGGCCCCGAGGCGAGGAGATTCACACTCCCCCGCGTGCGACCGGTTTGGGTCAGCGACCGCCAGGAAAGGACGACTTGATCGGGGGCGGCGTTGGCCTTTGGGCTCTCGATGAGGAGCGTCAGGTCACCCCCCCGAGGGTGCTTGTAGATGCGGGCTTTGTCGAACTCGCGAACACGGTCGCCGGGCTGGGCGACGACATGCGCGATCAGCGAATTCTGACGGAACCGCTCCCAGTAGTTTGCGTCGCCGCCGATGAAGGCGGCGTACCAGCGGGACATCGCCTGAGCATTCACCACGCCAAAGCCGACGATCGAGGCGACGAGCACTCCCGCGATCAGGGCTCCCCGGCGGAGCGGCCGAAAGTCAAACACCGGGGTCACGTCGAGCGTACCCAGTTGACGGCCCAGGTCGGCCAGAGTCTGCTGCAACATCGCGTTCGACTGAGCCGACCGCTCCAGCGATTGGCCTTCGAGTTCCACAGCTGTAATGAGCCGCTCGGAGAGGTCCGGAAATTTTCGTTCCAGGAGCAGTGCCAGCGAGCGCGGCTCCAGTGGGCGAAGTAATCGCCACACGATCCGCGTGAGAAAGACCCACGCCAAGCCAGCGATCCCCGCCACCACTAAGCTGCGACGAAGCCACAGCGGAAGTTCGAGTTTGCGGACCGCGAAATGCACGGCATCGGTGGCATAGAGCCCCCAGAAGACGAGGGCCAAAAACAAGATGACCCAGGCGATCCCCTCCCACAAGACGTACCGCCGAATCCGCGCCCGCAGGTCGCTCAGAACCCGGGTGATTTCGGTGGGGACAGTGGAAGAAGTGGTCGACATGGAACTTGGGTATTCGTCCTTGGTGAGTGGTAGGGGCTATCGAAGCCAGATCACCTCCGTCAAGCATAGTCGTTTCCGACAGCGAGGTGTAAGTCGAGCGGTCAGAAGAAGTCTACCGTAGGACGGCCTTTCCAGGCCGTCCCGGACGGCGTTCGACGTGGTTGGTCACATGGAGCGGGGCGACTCGCTGCCCATGCGGACTGGTTCCGTTTTACTCGCACGCAGCGGGGACGGGCTGGAAAGCCCGTCCTACGGGAGGACGGCCTTTCCAGGCCGTCCCGGACGACCTTCGACATGGTGGTCACATGGGACGGGGCAACTTGCGGCCCATGCGGACTTGCTCCGTTCTGCTAGTACGCAACGGGGACGGGCTGGAAAGCCCGTCCTACCGTAGGGCGGCCTTTCCAGGCCGTCCCGATGCGTCTCTCGAAGAGAGACGGCCTGAAAAGGCCGTCTGACGGGGATCGTATTTCTGCCAGCCCGCGCTAACAGCACCCTCCCTGCCGACATCTGTTCAAGATCTGTTCATTCCGTTGCAACTTCCCCCATTCCGGTTAACATAGCAGCCTCACACAGTGTGAACATCCCAGGTCCAGTCCCAGCGGCGAACAGCTGCGGGGTCGGAAAGGCTTCTCGATCATGTCTATTACCCCAGAGCGCAAGTCTCAACTGATTCAGGATTACCGTCGCGACGAGAAGGACACGGGATCCCCCGAAGTCCAGGTTGCGGTCCTCACTTCCCGGATCAACGAGTTGACTTCGCACCTGAAGCGTCAGGTGAAGGACCACGCAGCCCGTCGGGGGCTGTTGCAGATGGTCAGCAAGCGTCGCAGCCTGCTGGAATACCTGCGGTCGAAGAATCCGAGCAGCTATGTGGAGCTGATCGGTCGCCTGTCATTGCGGAAGTAGTTTCCGTTCAAGAAGTGCTGCTCGTCAGATGTTCCGGGTGCCGTGGTCACCCGTTGGCGAGCGTGTGGAGCAATGCGAGAACGGATTCGTGTTGAGAGTCGCGGTTTTCGGTCGTCTGACGACCGGTATTCAATGCGAGTGGGGAATCGGTCCCCGCTCGATGTCATTGAGCCGGGACGTGTAGAACCGTTCAGGGTGGATTTGTTCGGCTTATCCGCCCGTCTGTCGGGAATTGTGTCGGTGCTGGCGTCATTCCATCAGTGTGTCGGGCAGTGTCGTTCGGGCAGTCTGTTTCAAAGTCGATTTTTGCGTCGCTGTTACAAAGGTGTCCTCAGTGAAGGTCTCTGTTCAACGTCAAATCGCGGGTCGTACGCTCACCATTACGACAGGGGAATGGGCCAAGCAGGCCAGTGGTGCCGTCCTCGTCCAATTCGGCGAAACCTCGGTGTTCGTCGCCGCTCAGAACGGTCCCTCGCGGCCCGGCACCGACTTCTTTCCCCTCACTTGCGACTACCGGGAGCGGCTCGCCGCAGCGGGTAAGTTCCCCGGTGGGTTCCTGAAGCGGGAAGGCCGTCCGACGCAGAAGGAAGTGCTGACTTCGCGGCTGACCGACCGTCCGATCCGTCCGCTGTTCCCAGAAGGGTACATCGACGAAGTCCAGGTCATGGCCAACGTGCTGTCATGCGACGGCGAAAACGATCCCGATGTCTGGTCGATCACCGGCGGCAGTGCCGCTCTGGCGGTCTCTCCGCTCCCGTTCGCCGGGCCGATTGCTGGCGTTCGCGTCGGTCTGATCAACGACGAATTCGTGCTGTTCCCGACCGTGCAGCAGGTGGCTGTCTCGCGTCTGGACCTGATCGTGGCGGGCAGCCGCGACTCAATCCTGATGATCGAAGGCTTCGGCGATCAGTTGCCGGAAGACCTGATGGGCGATGCCCTCATGTTCGGGCATAAGGCGATCATCGAAATCTGCGAGATGCAGCAGGAACTCGTCGAGAAGGCAGGCAAGACCAAGGTTCCGTTCAAGGCCGCTGCCAAGAACCCGTTCCTCGATCAGGTGAAGTCCGAAGCTTACGACCGCCTGTGTACCGCTCGTTCCAATCCCAAGAAGAAGGAACGCTCCGCGGCTGCCGGTGTGGTGAAGCAGAGCCTGGTCGACAAGTACTTCGCCAACGGGGCGACCGAGTTGGCCGATGGCCGGACTCTGCAACAACTGAAGGACGCGGTCTCGGCGGTCGATCACAGTGCCTGCCGCGATCTGACCCTCTCGGGCAAGCGGCTCGATGGCCGTAGTCCTGGGGATCTGCGGGCTGTGGATTGCCAGGTCCAGGTGCTGCCGCGGGTTCACGGTTCGGCGACGTTTACCCGTGGGGAAACGCAGTCGGTCTGTACCGTGGTTCTCGGTACAGTTCGTGACCAGCAGAAGTCGGACGGGCTGTTTGGCGAATTCGCCAGGCCGTTCATGCTCGACTACAACTTCCCGTCCTATTCGGTCGGCGAGTGCAAGCCGATCCGTGGACCCGGTCGCCGGGAAATCGGCCACGGAGCCCTTGCGGAACGGTCGATTCAGTGGGTGCTGCCCAAGTCGGAGCAGTTCCCCTACACGATCCGCCTGATCTCGGACATCACCGAATCGAACGGCTCCAGCTCGATGGCCTCGGTGTGCGGCGGCACGCTGAGCCTGATGGATGCTGGGGTTCCGATTCAGCAGCCTGTCGCTGGGATCTCGATCGGTCTGGTCAAGGAAGGCAGCAAGTACGTGCTGCTGACCGACATCATGGGCGACGAAGATCACTTCGGCGACATGGACTTTAAGATCGCTGGTTCCCAGAAGGGGATCACCGGGATTCAGCTCGATCTCAAGATCGACGGCATCAACGAAGAGATCATCCGCGCCACGCTGGCCGCAGCTCGGGACGCTCGTCTCGAACTGTTGCGAATGATGCTCAGTGCGATTCGTCGTCCGCGTCCGGAAATCTCCGACTACGCGCCGCGAATCCTCCAGACGCGGATCGATCCCGAGAAGATCGGCCTGCTGATCGGACCCGGCGGAAAGAACATCCGCGCGATCCAGGAGCAGACCAAGTCGCAGATCGACGTGACCGACGATGGCAAGGTGCTGATCTCCGGAACCAACAAGATTGGTTGCGAAGAGGCCCTCGCTCGCGTTGAGGCGATCGCCGAAGAGATCAAGGTCGGTCGCGTCTACAACGGCACGGTCAGCTCGATCAAGGACTTCGGTGCGTTCGTCGAAATCGCTCCCGGCAAGGACGGACTGTGCCACATCAGCGAACTCGCCGAAGGGTTCGTGAAGTCGGTCAGTGAAGTCTGCAAGGTCGGCGACCGGCTCGAAGTGAAGGTCATCGCCGTCGACGAGCAGAACCGCGTCAAGCTGTCACACAAGGCCGTGCTCATTGAGCGAAACGGTGGCCCGACTGCGGCAGTCGCAGCTCCCGCCGCCGAAGGTGGCGAGCGGCCAGAACGGGCCGAACGCCCAGAACGCAGCGAGCGGCCACCGCGCGAAGACCGCCCCCGTGAGGATCGTCCTCGCGAAGATCGCCCGCGCCGTGATGATCGTGATGATCGCAGTCCCCGAGCCGGTGGTGACCGGGATCGCGGACCGGCTCCCGATCGTGGCCCGGCCCCCGACCGTGGCAACGATCGTGGACCAGCTCCGGATCGCAGTGGAGACCGTGACCGAGGACCAGACCGGGGTGGGGATCGGGATCGTCCCGTCGCTGACCGGGGTGATCGGGATCGTACTCCCGAGCGTAGCTTCGACCGTGATCGGCCCGTGGCTGACCGCGACCGAGATCGTCCGGCCCCCGCCCCCGATCGCGGCGGTGATCGCTACGAACGCGACCGCCCCGCCGATCGCGGACCAGACCGTGACCGCAGTGACCGCCCGGCAGAGCGTCCCGCCGACCGTGGTGGTGACCGCTACGACCGAGGCGGTGAACGCGACCGCCCAGCCCCAGACCGTGATCGCCCCGCCGATCGCGACCGGCCAGCTCCAGACCGAGGCGGCGATCGCTACGAGCGTGGCGATCGCGGCGGCCGCGACCGCTAATCACAGCGGCCTTTAGAATGATCGATCAGAAACGCCTCGCCTTGCGAGGCGTTTCTTTTGAGTCAAGCATCCAGAAAAATCCCCTCGCCGTCTTTCGCTTTCGCTCCGAAAATGAACGGCTTCTCGCGGAAAGGCGAAGGCAGCGCTCGCCTGGGGCTGTCCCCCGCGCAAAGTCCAACAACTCAGTAGACAGCCCAGGAAGACAGTATCGGATCTCAGGCGGCGGTTTGTAGGGGCTCGGCGGGGGTGGTTTCGGCGGGGCAT
>JAYSVZ010000672.1:0-11021 GCA_043718305.1 Planctomycetota bacterium
CTTCGGGTACGGCTCGATGGTGCTGACCGGGTTCTTGTCGGGGCTGTGGCTTTCGCGGCTGCGGGCCAAGCGGGTGGGACTCGATCCCGAGCTGTTTACGGACATGAGTTTCTGGATTCTGGTTTCGGGAGTGGCCGGAGGGCGGCTGGCCTATTTGGGGCAATACTGGCGAGAGATCTACAAGGACTGCCATACCGTTCCCAGCTATCTCCTGGCGACGGTCAATCTGACGGAGGGGGGGCTGGTGCTGATCGGGGCGCTGGTCGGCGGGATGATCGGATTCCTGGTCTATTGCCGCCGATATCGCCTGCCGCACCTTTTGCTGGCCGACATAGTGATGCCGGGCGTCTTTGCCGGGATCGGGTTCGGTCGCCTCGGGTGCCTGCTCAATGGGTGTTGCTTTGGAGACGAATGTGACTTGCCTTGGGCCATTCAGTTCCCAGCCCGGAGCGTCCCCTGGAATGACCTCGTCATTCGTGGACTGCTCCCGGAGAACGCTCCGTTCACCATGCCGCTCCACCCGACTCAGGTCTACAGCTCGATCGACGGCTTTTTCCTCGCCACGATCCTGTGGAACGTCTTCCCGCTCCGCACTCGCAACGGCCAACTGCTCGGCATGGCATGTATGATGTACGCCGTCACGCGGTTCTGTATCGAGATCCTACGTAACGATGAACCGCCCCGCTTCGGGACCATCTTCACAATCTCGCAGCTCTATAGCATGGGCTTTTTTGTGATCGGGTTGTCGCTGTTAGTCTGGCTGCGGAAATGCGGCGAACCCGCCACGGAACGGATCGATTCGGTGACTCGGTAGAGGGTGAGCGTAGGACGGCCTTTCAGGCCTTTCAGGCCGTCTCAAGACGAGCGACGGCCTGAAAGGCCATCCTACGGGTACTTTTTTTCCATCAGTTGTCTAGTTAAAAATTCCTCCGCAGGCAGATTGTGCCGACCAACCGCCGGTGGACTGCAATCCATCTTGCAGTCAACCGGCGTTCGACTCGAAAGTCCCGTTTGAAACGTGCTGCCGGAGGACTCGCTCAGAGGGCAGGCGTGCTTCACGGTGGACTTAGCGATGACGCGAACTCGAATCCTTGCGGCCTGGGGCGTGCTTTCACTGGGGATCCTTTCGGAAGGCTGCCAGTCTGCTCGCGTGATTTCCAAAGACGAATCGGGTGGGGTGATCTCAATCCCGGCCAACAGCGATGCTTGGCCTTTCCGCTTCCGGTCGAAGGCGAACGAACTTCTCGCCAAGGAGTGCCCGGAAGGCTACATCATCGAGCGCGAAGAGGAAGTCATTACCGGCCAGCAGACCGTCGTCAACGAAGAGGAACGCAATCGAACCCAGCAGATCAGCAAGCGGGCCAGCTTGTCGGTGGGTAATACGACCACCACGGAAACGACCTCGGACATCACCGAATGGCGAATCCACTATCGCAAGAAAACAGCGGAAGACGATGCGGAGAACCCCATCGAACCCGCGAGCATGGAGCTTGAAGAAACTGCGGATGCAGACGAACGCTGAGGAAAGCGGTTGAGCCAGTCCGCCACGTCCGCCACCGCTGAAGTCGCACATCACCAGAGCCAAAGCCCGAGTCGCACTTCGCCCCACACCTCGGGAACGCTCCCTTCTTCCGCCCTGAAAGGGCACCGACAAACCAGCCCAGGGCAACGCCGGCCACGCCCTGGGTATCGATTCCGCCCTGTTCGGCAAGCCCTGAAAGGGCGGCACAATGCGAGGCCCAACCTGTTTCGCCCTTTCAGGGCTGAGGGCGTGGGGGATTCCGCAACCTGGGGCGGCGCTCCCGCTGGTCGCTCTGCTCCAGGCTGGTTTGTGGCTGCCCCGTTGGGGCGGAAGAGGGGATCGTGGCGACGATCGCATCGGGCGATGCTTCAATTCCGCTGCGGTTGAGCCAGGCCGATGAATCCTCCGCCCCTCGCCTTCATGACGAAGCGGAGCCGAAGACAAATCTTTCGGCAATCGAGACTCGAATTCTCGTGACGAAGGCAACACTTCTTTTGGCGACAGGGAAACTGCATCTTGAGACGTTTGCGCCCTTTGCATAGGATCACCGTTCGTTGATCCAGCGGAGCAAGTCAACTCGCAACTCCGCACCCCATCAGACGCGACCAGGGACAGGACGAAATGGCCATCAACTCACCACGTTGGATTCGGATCGTGTGCTGCGGTCTGCTGGGGCTGGGAGTCTTTTCGGGGAAGGCCGCCCTCGCTGCCGAGGCGACGGAAGCGGAGACGGCGAAGCTCGTGATCCAGATGATCCCGGCCTATCACGTCTCTCAAAAAGGGGTCGACGACCGAATCTCCAGCATGCTGCTGGACAACTATCTCAAGAACCTCGATCCCGCAAAGCTCTACTTCCAGCAGTCCGACATTGACGAATTCTCTTCGTTTCGGCTCTCGCTGGACGATGCACTGAAAGCCGGGGATGTCCAGTTCGGGCATGATGTCTTCAAGCGCTACCGCGAACGACTCAAGGTCCAATTGACCCATGCCAAAGAGCTGATTGCCTCCGACCACGATTTTACCGTGGAAGAATCACTGACAATCAACAGCGATGATCTCCCGTGGGCGCGGACTCAAGAAGAGGTCAACGAGCGGTGGCGGAAGCGAATCAAGTACGACCTGCTCCAGTTCCGCCTCGATGGAGAAACCGAGGAAGAAGGCCGCAAGCGGCTCGACAGTCGCTACCGGACCGTGCAGCGAAACATTGAGCAGATGAAATCTTCAGAGATTCTGGAGTTCTACCTGACCGCGCTGACGACCTGTTTCGACCCGCACTCGACTTACATGTCGCCGGAGACTGCCGAAGACTTCGATATTCAGATGAAGCTGAGCCTGTTCGGGATCGGAGCCTCCTTGCGGGCGGAAGATGGGTATACGACGGTGATGGAGGTCATGAAGGGCGGACCCGCCTTCAAGGATGGCCGTCTCAAGGCGAAAGACAAAATCACTGGAGTCGGCCAGGAAAAGGGCGAGATCGAAGAGATCTTCGAGATCAAGCTGAGCGATGTGGTCCGCAAGATTCGTGGTGATGCCGGGACCAAGGTTCGTCTGCGGGTGCTGACCGCCCTCACGAACGAAACCGTGGTCTATGAAATCACGCGAGACAAGGTCGAACTCCAGGACCAGGAAGCGAAGGGGGAGATCATCGAGTCGAAGGACCGCGTCGGTCGTACCGGCAGAATTGGGATCATCAACCTCCCCTCCTTCTACCGTGACTTCGGGGCCAACCCGAATGAGGGGAAAAGCGCAGCCGTCGATATCGAGAAGATCCTCCTCGGGTTCAGTGACCAGGGCGGGGTCGATGCTGTTGTGATGGACCTTCGCGGAAATGGCGGAGGAGCCTTGTCCGAAGCGATCGAAATCTCCGGTCTATTCATCGACCAAGGCCCCGTGGTTCAGGTCAAGGATCCCAATGGCAAGGTCAAAGAGCTGGCGGATGACATTCCGGGAGCGCACTACACGGGCCCCCTGATTGTCGTGTGTAACCGCATGTCAGCCTCCGCTTCGGAGATCTTCGCGGGAGTCATCAAGGATTACCGCCGGGGGATTATCGTGGGCGACTCCACGACTCATGGAAAGGGGACCGTCCAGAACTTGCTCCCCGTCGCTGCCCGGCAGGGCTTCCGAATTCTGGATCCGGCTGATCGTGGTCGTCTGAAGCTGACGATCCAGCAGTTCTACCGCGTGAATGGCGACAGTACCCAGAACCGGGGGGTCCGTTCGGACGTTGTTCTTCCATCGATTCTCGATCACCTCGACGAAGGGGAAGCGGGACTCGACAACGCCTTGCCGTTCGACCAGATTCGCAACGCCCGATACGCCGCTGGCAAACTCGTGTCGGCCGATGTCGTCGCCACGATGCAGAAGAACAGCGAAACGCGGGTGAAGGCCGACAGCGACTTCCAGAAAATCGAAACCGGGATCGCCCGCTTCCTAGAACGAAAGAACCGCAAGGAAGTCTCCTTGCAGGAGACCGTCCTCCGCGCGGAACGAGAAACCGACAAGGCGATCGCCGACGAAGAAAAGAAACAGACCGGCGAAGCGGAAGCTGAGAAGAAGGAAGAAGCGATCTTCCCGAAGAACTTCTACAACGATGAACTGACCAACCTGGCCCTCGACTACATCGCGGGCCTGAAGGGGCAGTTGACGGTGAAGAAGTAGATCTCAGAAAGCTCGTGGGACGGGCACTTTTGCCCGTCCGGAATAAGTGCCCGTAGCGTGGGCTTTAGACGCCTTAGGGCTGTTCCGGACAGGCTAGTCCCACCAGTGGCAATTGACCTCCCATGAGGTCAGAAACCACCCGCGTCGCCAGTCCACTCCGGCACCCCAACGGAGTCAAACATCGGCGATGAACTCGCCTTACCCAACCACCTCGTGCCGAATCCCGTCGTACCCGATCACGCGCGGCTTTCCGTCCATCACCGTTTCGATGTGGACGGGTCGGCTCCAGAGCCGGTGCAGGTTTGTCAGCGTCGCCTGGGCATAGTCCGGCTTCAGCTCGATCCCCTGATAGTCGTGCTTTAGGTACAGCTCGCCCCGATTCTTGTAGTTACCGTCGACCACCGAAATGAACGGTCGCCCGTGGTTGGTCAGATTGTTGAGCAGATGCGCCTTGATCTCTTTGAATTCGCGGCTCGCGATTTCGTAGGTCTTCTCCTGCTCGTTGTAAGCGAAGCTGAACAGCTTGTGCTTGCGGCAGAAGTCCTCGGTCAAGTACGAATCGATAAACGTCACGTCGTTGTGGATCTGGCGGACCTCGAAGATCTTCTCGCGGCCCAGTCCCGCGTTGGTGTTCCAGTGTCTCTTCTCCTCCTCGTCGTCGCAGCGGTCCCACTCGGCTCCGAATTGACCGCGGTTCCAGCGCTCTTCGATGTCACGATAGAGTTCAATCCCAATCTTGTAGGGGTTCAGACGCATCCCCGACATGGCCATCGTTCCGGAGTGATGGTCGGCGTAGTCGATGATCTCCGCATCGGTCAGGCCATGCCGCGTCATGATCGTGGAGTGCCAGAAGCTGGCCCAGCCTTCGTTCATGATCTTGGTCATCCCTTGGGGGGCGAAGTAGTACGCCTCGTCCCGAATGATGGCCAGGATGTCGTGCTGCCAGTCGCGAAGCGGGGCGTGCTCTAACAGAAATAGCATGATGTCCCGTTGCGGCTCCTCGGGGAATTTGTGCTGGGCGGCCCGCGCCACTTCGATGCGGCGGCGTTCTTCCTGTTCGGCGTGGAGCACCTCGGGCGGGTTGATGTAGGGGTCCATGTACTCCTTGGCGGTGAACTTACCCCGGGCTTCGCTCAGGCCGTGTTCATCCTCCTCACGATCCTGCTCCTGCTGCTTACGTTCGGCTTCGACGCGATTGGGATCAGGGCGGCGACGAATGTGGACCGAGTGCGGGTCGATCAACTCCTCGATCGACAGGCAAGCATCAATGAACTGTTCCACCGGCTCGAACCCGTACCGATCGATGTACCGATTAATCCGCGAGGCGTGGTTCGCCATCTGATCGAGCATCCGCACATTCGTATGCTTGAACCAGGCGTTGTGCTTGAAGAAGTCCCCATGCCCATACACATGGGCCACCACCAGCTTCTGATCGGTGAACCCATTGCAGTTCAGCAGATAGGCATAACACGGGTCGGTGTTGATCACCATCTCGTAGATCTTTTGCAGACCATACGAGTACCCCTTCGCCAACTCATCATACTGCGACCCGAAGCGCCAGTGCGGGTAGCGGACCGGAAAGCCGCCATACGCCGCCATCATGCTCATCTCGTCGTAGTCGACGAACTCAAAGATCGTATCGGGAAAGTCGAGGCCGTAGCTGCGAGCAATGGTGGCCATCTCGCTTTGCAAGGCCCGGATTTCCGGGGGGAGATCATGCTCCGTGGGGACGACCATGGCGAGACTCCGTCTTGTCCAGCATGAAACCTGTCACCATCTGCTGTCAGCCGAAGCAGGGCATCTGATTGTATGGTTATCCGACACTGCCGGGACAGAGGAAACCGCGAAAGCCGCTCCGACGATTGCCAAAATCACTCTGCCTTGCCCCTGCCACCGAATGGAAACGCACTTTGTGTGTTGCGAGGAATTCCTCAGTGTTTCACAAATCCCCACACGGCTGGCTAGTGTTTCACAATGAATATCGACAGACATGCCTCCCCTCACAGACGCGAGCAGGGCAGGCCATCGAGACTTTCCATGGAGTTGGTCGCAGAATGCGGGCCGCAAGAAACTCAAGAAACGCAAAAGAAGAGTGGGCCTCCGTCTTGCGTTTATTGAGTTTCTTGTGGCCCACTCCCCGTCATCGATCGGTTGGGGACCGGCCCCCTATTTGCGTTTGGGTTGCGGCCCGAGACGGCGCTGTGGCTTCGGATTTCCTTCTGCAAGGTGACACACTGGTCAGCCGTGGCCCTCCCTCTGATAACGGCACTGCCGCGCTGTGACCGACTGGATTTGAACGTCTCGACGACTTGTTGGGCCGTCCCCTCTCACGGTTTGATGGCTGCAGCGGAAAACTCGAACAATGCCACGGATGCCGGGTCGTCGGGAGTCCCCAGATTGTCGTTGATCCGCGAATGCGTGGTGTCCGAGGCCCCGAAACGCCGCACCGGAATCTCGGCTTGCTTCAAGGCCGCTTCCAACCGTTGCGCCTGGGCCGAAGTATCGGGATGTTCACCGACATGCAGTATCAAAAAGGGCGGGATCCCTTGGCCCTTCGCCACGTGCGTGACAGCAGAGAAGTCGATGTGTTTCTCGGGATCGTTGCCAAACTTCTCGCGGTGCCCGAACTTCGCCTGCGGCAGGTTATGCACCCGTCGACGAATCTCAGCCGTGGTGATGATCGCCGGAATGTCAAAGGTGTCGCCGTCGACCGGCACACACCCCTTGATGATCCCCAGCGAGACCCCCTCGGCTTGGAGATACCGGCCATCCGTACAAATCAGCGCCGCCAACTGAGCCCCCGCCGAATGGCCCATCACCAGCACCCGCTGCGGATCGCCGCCATGCTCGGCGATATGGTCGTGGACCCAGCGCAGCGACTTCGCGATGTCGCGAATGATGACCCCCATCTCGACATGCGGCAGGAGCTGATAGTTTGTCGAGACAAACACAAACCCTCGATCGAGGAACGCCTGCGGCTTGAGCTGGACTTCAGACTTATCCCCCGCCTGCCAGCCGCCCCCGTGAATCCAGAATACTACCGGCAGGTTCTTGGCCCCGCTCGGCGCATAGACATCGAGCACTTGCCGTGTGTGACCATCCGTTACATAGGGGAGATCGCGAGCCACTCGAGGCTCAGCAGCCCAACCGCTATTCAGGGACATGAAACAGACTCCAATGAGGAGGAGGAACACGAATCGAATTCGAGTGGCGAGCATGATTTGAATCGTTCCATGGGGTGTCGGAGCAGCTTGTGGCATTGTGGTATTCGGCGGTTTTTACGCGGTTTTCCAGCAGGTCGCCCCTGTCACCGTTCACACCCCGCGCGGACCACAACGTGGCACTGAACAGTCAATCGTGGATTCCTCTCGGAATCGGGTGGCTTTAGTGTACAACGTCGAGTCAGAGCCACGCCAGACCAGCGCCTCCAACCCTAGTGTATTTCCCGGCCTACGGGGGGTGAACGGTTACCGACGGAACGCAGCGGTTCACGATTGGCGGTGCGTCTCGCACCCTGGCGATTGTGGTCCAAGGCGATCGATCTTGTCTCGAATTCGCCGATTCCCGTACAACTCGCCGCCGTATTTCGCCGCCTGCAACACGGACTTTGCAGGCGGTCCGCACCCATGCGTGGCGAGCTGACACCGCTCGTCACGACAGGCGAACCTCACCATGCTGTCGACCACACGGATGTGGCTGTTGCGACTGATCTCGCACTCTGGAACGATCGAACTCGCAGCCGGAAGCGCAGCGGGAACGGCGATCGCCGGGGCGTACGGACTCTACTGGACTTCGTTCACCCCGAGTGGGGTGGCGGCGGCGGCTGTCGCCTGTGCGGTCGCGATCACGCTGTTGATTTTGGGGGTCTTGTCGTCACTGTTGGAAAAGATGTCGCCGTTTGCTCGGTGGGCTGTGGCGAGTTGTGGACTGGCTGGGATTCCGTTGATTTGGAAGGCGGTCCTCGCCCAGCAGGCTTCCGTTCCGCTCGATTGGTATTCGTCGTCGGCGATGTCATGGGGGGTCCACTTTGTTGCCGCGATGGCCCTCTTCGGTCCGGTGATCGCCTGCGGGTGGCTGTTGTCGAAGCCGTCCGGACAATCGGCGGGGCGGCTTTCGAAGTGGTTTATCGGGGGCGTTTCTGCGAGTTGGTGCATCGTCCCCTGGACGGTGATGGCGAGCGTTCCGAACGACCGGCTGCTGGGTGGCCTGGCTGCGACCCTGCTGTTGATCGCTGGGGGTTCGCTCTTCGTTCGCCGAGAAGAGCCAGCGCTGGCTCCCGTGTCCTCTGGCCCCGCAGAACAGATGCCCCGCCTGGCGAGGTGGCTGGCGATTCCACTTTTAGCCCTGCTCGCGGGAGTGGGCCTAGCGAAGACCGCTGTCATTGCGGATCAACTGGTCATCGAGGCGCTGGCGTTCAAGTTCTTCTACTGGGCGGGGATGCTGAGCGGAGTCGCTTTGGGGAGTTGGACCGTAGCCACCGGGACAAGTCCCGGCCTGCGGTGGCGACCCGCCGGCTGGTGGTTGGGAGTCGCGGGCTGTGGTGGGATTCTGCTCTTCCCGCTTGGAATCCGCATGGAACTGTGGAGCTCCGCGCATGTTTCCACGTTGCTGTGGATCTTCTCTTTCAAGGGGGGCGTTCTCTTCCTGCTCGCACTGCCCTGGGGCGGGGCGATCGGTCGTCTGCTGCAGGTTCGGGCGACAGCGTGGACAATTCTTTTTGTGGCGGGGGGTTACGTCCTCGCTCAAGTGGTTTCACTGCCGATCGCGATCGTGCTTCCGTTCATCGGAACGGTGGGGATCGTGGCGGGCCTGGCGGAAATGGCTTCGCGATGGAGGACCGCTCCCCGGAGTGGACGCCTTCCGATTCGAGCAGGCTTCGTGGCGGTCTGTTTGCTGCTCGTTGGAACGACGTGGATCGCTCGCAGTTGGTTTGACCCCACGCGATCGGCGCTCGTGCTCTTCTCCGGAGAGGCTTTCATCGCTACGGCGAACGGGTCCGACCTCGACACGATTGTGAATGCTGACCGCGGGCGGTGCCTCGCGATGGTGGAGGCCGACGGAGCGATCTGGACCCATTGGCGGACGCGAGGAAATCAATTGACCGTCCGCCGCAACGGCGTACCGATCAGCCAGTCGACGCTCGATGCCGAGATCGGCCCGCAGAACTTCTGGAGTACGATGACCGCGATCGTGCCCGCTCTGCTGCATCCCCGCGCCGAGCGCGTGCTCGTCCTCGGACCGACGAGCCCTGTGGAACTCACCACGATTCTTGAACTTCCCATTCAATCACTCACCAGCATTGAACCACACCCCGCGCTGCGGGAGCTGATCGAGCAGCAAGCGACGGCGATGGGGATTCAGCACCGCCTGGATGACACGCGGCTCCAGCGGGTTGCGGGCGACCCCGCCCGGTACTTGTCGGCCCCCTCCGAAGAGACGTTTGATGTCATCATCTGCCCCGAGGCGGTCAGCATGTCACTCTCGGCCCAGTCGCACTTGACCCGCGATTACTACCAGCGCGCGGCAGCTCATCTGAGCGATGACGGGATCCTTTGCCAGCGAATGAACATCGTCGATTATGGCTCGTCACCGGTGAAGGAGCTGTGCCGGACGCTGCGTGAGGTGTTTGAGCAAGTCACGATCATGACCACCGACGGGTCGGAGGTGTTGCTGCTGGCCTCGCAATCATCCGCCCCCCTGCTCGATCCAATGCTCATCTCCCGTCTCGACACGCCCCAGGTTCGTCGACTGTGCGGATCCCTCGGCGGGGACTGGACGATGATCACCCAACTGGCCTGCTTGCCCGCCGACAAGGTCGATGAGTTGCTCGCCGAGACCTCCGCGAACAACACCGCCCTCAACGCCCGGTTCACCACTCGGCTCGCTCGTGAAACGCTGTGCTGGGGCGATAAGTATGCCGAGAAGCGAGAGCTCTTCGCGAACGGTGTCGACTTGGTATTGAACCAGATGGGACTCGCCGACGAAGAGACCCAACCCCTCATCCGCCGCATCCAGGACAGCCAGGAACGGACCACCATGTTCACCGCGATCCCGGACAATGCCTGGGAGTATCGCAAGTCCCTCAAGACCGCCCTCAAGGACCACCCGCGAGCCAGCTTGAGGACCGTCAACCACGAACTGAAACGCACGCTCGATCCCGACGACCAACGGCGAAAAGAGTATCTGGTCGTCCTCGGAAAGGTCGCCTCGAAGCCGGTCCTCGCCCCGGAGGAGATCTCCGCACTGCTCGAATTCTCGGCTCCCTTCGACCCGCTGTTGACCGACTTCGTCCATTTCGAAGTGGCTCATCTCCTCTCCCGAGCCACTCCCCGTGATCCGGTGAGCGAGTACCGCCATTGGATGCATTGCGTGCTGACCGCCCCCGACCGCGACCGTTCGATCCGCACGGTCGGATCGGCCATGCAGCTCATCGCGCAGCATCCCGATGTGGTGGCCAGCCCCGACCTCCGCTGGGACCACTGCAGCTTGCTGCTCGAAGTCATGCGGATGCGGTGGATTCTGCGCTGGCAACCCGGCGTCCCCCCGTCGAAGTTCGAACCCTCCGATCGCCAGTTCAGCCTGGAGGCGATTCAGGCTCTTCTGAAGACGATGGATGAAATTCGCGAAGAGGCGGGCATTGCTTCAGAGTCCTGGAAAGCCCAGCGCCGTGTCTGGGAAGACACGCTGGAAAGCCCGCTCCGCACACGCCAGATTCACGGCAACTCGAGCGAACAGATGAAAGCCATCGTGCAGCAGGAGTGGCTGAAGAAACAGATCGAAGAGCAGGCCCGCCAGAAGTGACCCGTGGCTCCGGGCGACGGTGAGATTCTGCCCCCAA